>CAZUJD010000198.1:0-5836 GCA_964620025.1 uncultured Ramlibacter sp.
CGACGCCAGTTTAATTCCGCCGCCACCATGACACTGGGTGTCATGACGTTGGCGGCAATCCAGCAGGCCCATGCGCTCACGCTCAGTGACCTGACAGAAACCGAAGCTTCGCAGGGTCTTCGCACGGCGCTCGAAAAGGGTGCGCTGGCGGCGGTGAGCCTGCTGGGCAAGACGGATGGATTCCTTGGAAACCCGAAAGTTCGCATTCCCCTGCCCGGATTTCTGGAAGATGGCGCAAAAATCCTGAAATCGCTGGGCCAAGGCAAGCGTGTGGATGAATTGGTGACTTCCATGAACCGCGCAGCCGAGGCTGCCGTACCCATGGCCAGGGATCTGCTCGTCAACGCCGTCAAGTCCATGAACGTGAACGACGCACGCAAGATCCTGGGCGGAGGGGACACCTCGGTCACCAGCTTTTTTGCTGAAAAAACACGCGATCCGTTGGCGGTGAAGTTCCTGCCGGTGGTCACCAAGGCCACAGAAAAGGTGGGTCTGGCTGAAAAATACAACCGCGTAGCCGGCAAGGCGGCGGGCTTCGGTCTGGTCAAAAAGGAAGACGCCAACATCCAGCAGTATGTGACGGGCAAATCACTGGACGGTCTTTACCTGATGATCGGCGAGGAAGAAAAGAAAATCCGTCAGGACCCGGTAGGCACCGGCAGTGCTGTTCTGAAGAAGGTATTCGGGGCGCTGAAATAGCGCTTCAGCTGCCGCGTTTGGGCCCCAGTTTGCCGCGTGCGGTGGCCAGTTCGGCATCCAGGTAGGCGCCGTAAAAATCCGGTACGGCAACGCCCACCAGGCGCTTGGCAATTTCATTGCCGCGGGCATCGAAGAACAGCACGGTCGGTGTGAACGCGGCCTGCCACTGGCGGGCCAGTGCCGCGCCATGGCTCATGTTGCCCGCGAAATCATGCACGGTGATCTGGCGGTCATTGACGCTGATCTGCCATGCGTGCAGGCCCTCGGACCGCATTGGCAACAGGTAGCTTCGGCGCACCAGCTCACAGTAGGGACATCCTGGCAGGCTGACCAGCAGGACCAGGGGTTCACCGCTTTGCGCGGCTTCGCGTCCCGCCACCTGCAGCGATGCCGGCACCGGCAGCGCCGAGTCGCGTGCCCAGGCCGCAGGGCCGGCCAGCGAGGCGCCGGCTGCAATGCTGAACTGGCGGCGGTTGATCAGGCTCATGCGGCGCAGTCGGTCAGTACCCGGGTCAGGGCCTCGGGCGCGCTGACCATGGGGTCGTGGCCCGTGGGGAGTTCCACCACCCGTGCACCCCCACCGGCCAGCCAGGCGCCGTCCCAGAATTTTGGGTCCACCACACGGGGCCGTATGGCGTCTATGGTGGCCAAGGTGGGCTGGGTGCAATTGACAAAAGTACGGGGTATGGCTGCCACACGCTGCACATCAAACGTCAGCGGCGCGCTGTAGGTGTGACCTGGGTGGGGCGTCTGGCGGCGCTTGACCCATTCGTGGTCCGCGTCCGAGAGGCCAAAAACGGCAGGGTCGGGTGGCGGAAAACTGAACAGGGCGGAAGACTGCGCGGCCGCCAGCCTTGCCTCGCGTGTGGTGCTGGCGTGGGTGCTGCTCCAGCTCTCGCCGGGGCGGGGTACCACGGCGTCCACGTACACCAGGTGCCTGAGGCGCCCCGGCATGCGATCGGCGACGGCCGTACCCAACATGCCGGCATAGGAATGCACGGCCAGGACCACATCGGTCATTTCTTCGGCCTCGATGGCGTGCATGACGTCGCTGATGTGTGTTTCCAGCGTGATGCTGCTGGACAGAAGATGGGCCCGTTCGCCCAGGCCGGTCAGGGTCACGGCATGGGCGCGGTGACCGGCACGAACCAGCGCGTCGCTGACGCGGCGCCAGCACCAGGCGCCATGCCAGGCGCCGTGCACAAGAACAAAATTTGCCATCAGATGACCTTGCCTTCCTTCAGCTCAGACAGCTTTGCATCGGTGTAGTTCAGTACTTCTCGCAGCACCTGTTGCGTGTGCTGGCCCAACAAGGGGGGCGGCAGGTCCGTGCGCACCGGTGTGGCACTCAGTTTCATCGGGCTGGCCACCAGGCGCAGCCCGTCCTGCAGCGGATGGGCCCATTGGGTAACCATGTCGCGCGCCTGAACATGCGGGTCGGCAAAGACCTCGGCCAGGTTGTTGATGGCGCCGCAGGGTACTTTTGCGGCTTCCAGTGCGGCCAGCCATTCTGGCTTGGTCCGCGTTTTCATGATGGCTTCAAGCCGGGGCACCAGTTCGGCGCGGTTGCGCACCCGATCCTGGTTCCTGACATAGCGCGGATCGCTGGCCAGCTCTGGGTGCCCGGCCACGGCGCAGAACTTGGCGTACTGGCCGTCGTTGCCCACGGCCAGGATCAGGTGGTCCTTGCTTCCGTCTGCAGCGGGCGCGACCTCGAATACCTGGTAGGGCACGATGTTCTGGTGTGCGTTGCCTGCACGCCCTGGCGGCTTTCCGCTGACCAGGTAGTTGGCGCCCAGGTTGGCCAGCATGGCCACCTGTGCATCGAGCAGGGCCATGTCCACATGCTGGCCTTCACCGGTGCGTTCCGCATGTCGCAAGGCCGCCAGGATGGCCACCGTGGCGTACATGCCGGTGAACAGGTCCGCGACGGCCACGCCCACCTTCTGGGGACCACCACCGATATCGTCGCGTTCACCCGTGACACTCATCAGTCCGCCCATGCCCTGGACGGCGTAGTCGTAGCCAGCGCGCTCGCTGTACGGTCCGGTCTGGCCAAAGCCCGTGACGCTGCAGTACACCAGCTTGGGATTGCGCGCACGCAGCGACGCAAAGTCCAGTCCGTAGCGGGCCATGTCGCCGACCTTGAAATTTTCGACAAACACGTCGCAATGCTGCGCCAGGTCCCGGATCAGCGCCTGTCCGGCCGGCTGGGCGATGTCACAGGTGATCGAGCGCTTGTTGCGGTTGGTGCCAAGGTAGTAGGCCGCCTCGGCGGTGTCGCGGCCGACGCTGTCTTTCAGGAACGGCGGACCCCAGGTACGGGTGTCGTCGCCGGAGCCGGGCCGCTCGACCTTGATCACATCGGCCCCCAGGTCGGCGAGGGTCTGGGTACACCAGGGGCCCGCGAGCACGCGGGACAGGTCAAGGATGCGGATGCCGTCAAGTGAATTCATGGGCAGTATTTTCAGGCGAAACGGATAATGCGGCGCATGCGTTTCCTTTACCTGGCCGCCCTCCTGGCGTTGACGGCCTGCAGCCCCGAACTGAACTGGCGTGACGTCCGCGCCGAACCTGCCGCTTTGACCGCGTTGCTGCCGTGCAAGCCGGATCGTGGTGCGCGCGTGGTGCCCCTGGCCGGTCGTGACACTACGCTGAACATGCTCGGTTGCGATGCTGGTGGCGCGACATTCGCGGTCGCCTTTGCTGACACCACCGATTCAGCCCAGGCGTCAGCTGCGCTCACGCAATGGCGGGCAGCCACGCTTGCCAACATGCGTGCAGGCGCACCGGTGGAGCAGCCCTTTACGGTTGCAGGTGGCGTGACAGCCGTGCGGGTCGTGGCCGCTGGCAGTCGCGCCGATGGCAAGCCGGTGTTGAGCCAGGCCCTGTATTTTTCACAGGGCCCCCGCGTGTACCAGGCCGTGATCTATGCCGACAAGCTCACGGCCGAAATGGCCGAGACGTTCTTCAGCGGACTGCGACTGCCATGAGCGTTGACAACTCCAGTCTGCTGTCGCGCCGCACTGCGGTACTGGTCTTTCTGGCCTTTGCTTTCGCGTATTTCTTTTCAGCGTTGCTGCGTGCCATCACGGCCACGCTGTCCCCTGTACTCACACAGGAGTTTGCCCTGCATGCGCGCGACCTGGGATTGCTGGCGGGTGGATATTTCCTGGGATTTGCCGCGACCCAGCTGCCTTTGGGCACCTGGCTGGACCGCCACGGGCCCAAACGGGTCATCCTGGCCTTTTTGGGGGTGGCCGTCGCCGGCTGCCTGGCCTTTTCACTGGCCACCAGCTTTTCGGGCCTGCTGGCAGCCCGGGTGCTGTGCGGCGTGGGTGTCAGCGCCTGCCTGATGGCGCCGCTGACCGGCTTTCGCCGCTGGTTCGAGCCCACGGCGCAACTGCGGGCCAATTCCTGGATGCTCATGACAGGCTCGCTGGGCATGGTGGCCTCAACCCTCCCGGTGCAGTGGCTGGTGCCACTGGTTGGCTGGCGCCCGCTTTTCTGGGGGCTGGCGCTGGCGGTGCTGCTGTCCATGGCCGTCATTGCCTTGCAGGTACCGCGCTGGCCGTCGGCGCCTGCAGGGCCGTCCGGCTCTGCAGCCGGTCCGGCAGACGCCGCAGGCTATGCAGCCGTCTGGCGCAACCTGTATTTCAGACGCATGACGCCCATCGGCTTTTTCAGTTACGGCGGCATGATTGCCGTGCAGACCCTCTGGGCCGGACCCTGGATGGTCAAGGTCGCGGGCTACGACCCCCTTGACGCAGCGCAAGGCCTGTTCTGGATCAATGTGTCCATGCTTTGCACGTTCTGGAGCTGGGGTCTGGTGAACCCTTTCCTGGCGCGTCGCGGCTTCTCCACGGAGCGGCTGATCACCTGGGGCCTGCCGCTGAGCTTCGTGGTGCTGGCGTCCACCATTGCGCTGGGGCCGAAGGCCGGCGCCGCGGCGTGGGCGCTGTTCTGCGTGTCCTCGACATTTGTGTCCCTGGCCCAGCCCGCCGTGGGCATGGCCTTTCCCCCGTCGCTGGCGGGGCGCGCGTTGTCAGCCTACAACCTGGTGATTTTTGCGGGCGTGTTTGTCGTGCAGTGGGGCATCGGACTGCTGGTAGATGCCTTTGGGGCCGCGGGGCTTGATACCGTGGGGGCGTTTCGTGCGGCCATGAGCGTGTTCCTGGTGCTCAGCATGGCGTCCTATGGGTATTTCATGCTGGCCAGACCTGATAATCAGGCGGCCTCCTGAGCTTTCATGAACAAAATCCTCATCATCGCCCATGCCCCGCTGGCCCATGCCCTGCGCCAGTGCGCCCTGCATGTGTTTCCAGATTGCGAGCCCTATGTGGGAGCGGTGGATGTTCAGCCCAATGTGTCGCCTGACGAGACGCTGGGGTCGGCGCGCATCATGCTCGCCCAGTTGGGGGGCGGCGCTGATGTAAAGGGCGTGCTTGTGCTGACCGACATTTTTGGCGCTACGCCCTGCAATGTGGCGCAAAAGCTCGTGGACGGCTTGAAGTCCAAGCTGATTACCGGGGTGAACCTGCCCATGCTGCTGCGCAGTGTCAGCTACCGGCACGAATCGCTGGATGCACTGGTGACACGTGCCGTGGCAGGTGGCACCCAGGGCGTGATGCAGGTTGCCATCACCGCACCGCAGAACCAGGCCAGACGGAAAAATGATCAAGACAAATACGACCATCAGCAATAAGCTGGGCCTGCATGCCCGCGCATCAGCCAAGCTCACCAAGCTGGCTGGCAGTTTCCCCTGCGACGTCTGGATGAGTCGCGGCGAACGCCGCGTCAATGCCAAGAGCATCATGGGTGTGATGATGCTGGCCGCCGGCATCGGCACCGAGGTCAGCATCGAGACCAGCGGCGACCGGGAGCAGGAGTGCATGGATGCGCTGCTGGCCCTGATAGCAGACAAGTTCGGAGAAGGCGAGTGACGTTGGCGCCGGCGACCGACCACTGCGTGGGGCTTCCCGCCCCCGGCGCGGGTACTTGCGTTTTGCAACCACGTGCAAAGCGCGGACTGCGCCGCGCCAGCGGCCTGGCGGCGAAGCCATGACCTTTTCCATCCACGGCCTGGCTGTTGCCCGCGGCATTGCCATCGGGCGGGCCGTGCTGGTGGCGTCCAGGC
>CAZUJD010000199.1:0-5830 GCA_964620025.1 uncultured Ramlibacter sp.
TCTGCGTGGCGAACTTGATGGTCTTGTCTTGTGCCTGGGCGGTGCCGAAGGCGGCGATGGCCAGCGCGGCCAGGGTGGTCTTGAGGAAGATGCGCTTCATGTTTGTCTCCTGGGGTGAAACGGAAATGGGGTTGGGGGGGGAAAGAAAATTTCTGTGTCAGCCGGCCAGCCAGCGGGCAGGCCAGATCACGATCTGGGGAAAAATGACCATCAGGAACATCAGCCCGAACTGCGCGATCATGAAAGGCCACACGCCGCGGGTAACGTCGTCCATGCTGATCTTGCCCACACCGGCCACGGTGTTCAGCACCGTACCCACCGGGGGCGTGATCAGTCCGATGGCGTTGTTCATGATGAACAGCACACCGAAGTACACCGGGTCGATGCCTGCGGCCTTGACCAGCGGCATCAGCACGGGGGTGAGGATCAGCACGGTGGGCGTCATGTCCATGGCCGTACCCACCACGATCACCAGCACCATGATCAGGAACATCAGGAGGCGCGGGCTGTCCAGGAACGGCTGCAGCAGGCCAATGATCTGGTCGGGCAGCTGGGCCACAGTGATCAGCCAGGCCGACACCATGGCCGCGGCCACCAGGAACATGATGACCGAGGTGGTCTTGGCAGCCGCCAGGAACAGGCCGTACAGCTGGTTCCAGCGCAGTTCGCGGTACACGCCCATGGACACAGCCAGTGCATAAACCGCTGCCACCACGGCGGCTTCGGTCGGCGTGAACACGCCAAACTTCAGGCCCACGATCACGATCACCGGCAGGCCCAGTGCAAAACCGGCGTCGCGCAGCGCACCCATCACCTGGGCTGCGTTCTTGCGTGGCGGTGTGGCCACCTGCTCGCGCCGCGCCAGGAACCACCAGGTCACCCACAGCGCGACACCCAGCAGGACACCCGGTGCAATGCCTGCCAGGAACAGCTTGGAAATCGACACGTTGGCCGCCACCCCAAAAATCACAAAGCCGATGCTCGGGGGAATCACCGGCGCAATGATGCTGGCCGACGCCAGCAGGCCAGCCGAGCGCGCCTTGTCATGGCCGGCGGCCACCATCATGGGCAGCAGCAGGGCCGACAGCGCGGCGGCATCAGCCACGGCCGAGCCCGACAGCGCGGCCATCATCACGGCAGCCGTGATGGCCACATAGCCCAGGCCGCCGCGCACATGGCCCACCAGCGCCATCGCAAAGTTCACGATGCGCCGCGACAGGCCACCGGCGTTCATGATCTCGCCGGCGAGCATGAAGAACGGCACGGCCAGCAGCGGGAAACTGTTGGCGCCTTCGATCACGTTCTGCGCCAGGATCTGGGCGTCGAACATGTTCAGGTGCCACATCAGGGCGGCACCGCTGGCCAGCAGCGCAAATGCAATGGGCGCACCCAGCGCCATGGCGGCCAGCAGAGCGCCCAGGAAAATGACGATCGTCATGCTTCATGCTCCTGCACGCCGACCAGCTCGGCTTCGCTCATGCGCCCGGACAGCAGGCGCACGAAACTGGCGCCCAGCATGAGCATGGCCGAGACGGCAAACACCACACCACTCGCGTACAGGATGCCCATGGACACCTGCATCACCGCGCTGGTGGCGTCGGCATTGATGACGGTCTGCTGCCAGGCACCGCGCAGCAGCAGCCAGCACATGTACAGCATCAACAGGTAGGTGGCGCCCAGGCACAGCTTCTTGCCCGCCACCGGCAGGCGCGAAACCAGCGTGTCGGTGCCCAGGTGGGCACGCTCATGGACAGCCACCACGGCGCCCAGGAAGGTCATCCACACGAACAGCCAGCGCGACAGCTCCTCGGACAGCGTGAAGCCCGAATTGAAACCGTAACGCATGACCACGTTGCCAAATACCAGCACCACCATGACGGCCAGGCAGGCCACCATGGCAAAGCCGAGCAGTCGGCAATACCGGTCCAGGAGGGATGAGAGCATGCGTTGTCTCCGATGTTCTGGCCGGCACGGATCGCCGGCAGACAGAAATGTACGAACTGGTTAGTTTTTACGAATCCGTAAAAACCCTAACAAGGGCTCTCACCTGCAGCCGTTTACTTGCGCACGGAGCGCACGACCATTTCGATGATGCTGTCGCGCCGCGCCACGATGGCGGCGGGCGATTCAAGGTCGCGCTTGAAAATGAGGGCGAAGGTGTGACGGTTGGCCACGTTGAAGAAGCTCAGGGCGCTGATGGACATGTGCAGGTCCACCGGGTCCACACCGCTGCGGAACACGCCGGCCCGCACGCCACGCTCGTACACCTCGCGCACGGCATTGATGGCCGGCACGTTGAGCTTCTGGATGGTTTTGCTCTGGGCCAGGAATTCACCGCGATGGATGTTTTCATTCATCACCAGTCGGATGAAATCGGGGTTGGCCAGCTGGTAGTCCACGGTAAAACCGACCAGCTTGCGCAGTGCATCCTCGGGTGCCAGGTCCTCCAGGTGCAGTCCGGCCTCGATCTCCCGGATGCGGCGATAGGCCTCCTCCAGCACGGCGATGTACAACGCCTCCTTGCTGCCGAAGTAGTAGTAGATCATGCGCTTGCTGGTGCGCATGGCCTCGGCGATGTCGTCAATGCGCGCGCCGGCCAGGCCCTTTTCAGAGAACTCGTGCGTGGCCACCTCGATGATGTCGGCCATGGTGCGCACCGGGTCGTTGGTGCGCGGCCCGGCCTTGACGGCGGCCGTTCTGGCGGCCCCGTTGCGCGGCCCACGCGCGGAATGTACTGCCTGGTTCATAAGCCGCAAGTGTAGGAGATGCGGCGCAACCCGGGCAACTGCCCGCACGCACAGCCGGCGGCTGCAGGCTACATGCCCGCCAGCGCGGCAATGGCCAGCGGGTAGCCCTTGACGCCGAAGCCGGCCATCACGGCCTTGGCTGCAGGCGAGATGTAGCTGTGGTGGCGGAAGGCCTCGCGCGCATGCACGTTGCTGATGTGCAGCTCGATCAGGGTCACGCCCGCGCCCTTGATGGCGTCATGCAGCGCCACGCTGGTGTGGGTGTAGGCGCCGGCGTTCAGCACCACGCCCGCCACCGTGCCCGCGGCCTGGTTGCGGCCGGCCTCCTGGAGCCAGTCGACCAGCACACCTTCGTGGTTGGTCTGGCGGAAGTCCAGCTTGAAGCCATGCACGGCACAGGCTTCGGCGCAGAGCTTTTCAACATCGGCCAGGGTCTGCGCGCCATACACGGCGGGTTCGCGGGTGCCCAGCAGGTTGAGATTGGGACCATTCAGGATGACAGCGGTTTTCATGTGGTTCGGAGAAATTCGTGAACAAGGTTGGCAAAGGCTGCGGGTTGTTCCACGGCGCTCATGCGCCCCGTGGGCAGGGTGCGCAGCTCGGCACCCGAAATGCTGCGGCACAACACCTCGGCGGTGTTGACGGAAATGGCGTCGTCCTGCGTGCCCGAGATGA
Source organism: uncultured Ramlibacter sp. (assembly GCA_964620025.1). Lineage (GTDB taxonomy): Bacteria > Pseudomonadota > Gammaproteobacteria > Burkholderiales > Burkholderiaceae_C > RAM1. The sequence continues at coordinate 3,423 of CAZUJD010000199.1, forward strand.
CCAGCGTGGGACAGGCGATCAGCGCGTTGGTACTGCCGAAGTCCACTTCCATCATGGCCTCGCAGCTGGCGGCGTAGACCCTGGGGTCCATGGCGGCAAGCTTGGCGCGCAGCGCCGCCGCAATGGTCGCGCCCGGCGGCCCGGACATGAAGTCCGGGCTGAACCAGCGGTGCATGGCTTCGTCGGCCACGGCGTCCATGCCCTCGGCCAGCGCCAGGCGCACGCGCTGCGTCAGCCGCGTGCGGATGCTGTCGTCGAAATAGCTGGCGGTGTTGGCCATGACGATGCTGCGCACCAGGTGCGGGTAGCGCACCGCCAGCTGCTGGCCGGTCATGCCACCCATGACCAGGCCGATGAAGGTCACCGGGCTGTCGCTGTGCGCTTCGATCAGGGCAGCGGCGTCGTCGGCAAATACTTCCATGGTGTAGGGACCGCCCACGCCGGCTGAACCGCCATGGCCGCGGTGGTCATAGCGCAGGACGGTGTAGCGGCGCGTCAGGACGGAAGCCACGCCATCCCACATGCTCAGGTCGCAGCCCAGCGCGTGGCTCAACACCACCAGCGGGCCCTGACCCTCCTTGATGTAATTCAGTTGTGGCATGAATCCTTTTTCCTACCTGTGTCGCCTCTGCGCGCATTGTGCCGCGACTTTGGCGCGGCGCCCGCGAGAATGCGGGTTGCCTGATGAAAACACGCCACTTCGCCCAACTGGTTGCCATGTCCGCGCTGTGGGGCGCCTCTTTCCCGCTCATCCGCGTGGCCAGCCCCGCACTGGGGCCGTTCGGACTGGCAGGTATCCGTTGCCTGCTGGCGGCGCTGGTGCTGGCCGCCCTGATGCGCATGCTGCGCCACCAATGGCCGGCCCGCGGGGCCTGGGCCGCGCTGACAGCCACGTCGGTGCTGACCGTGGTGGCACCGTTCGTGCTGTTCAACTGGGCCGGCCTGGTGCTCCCCGCGGGCTATTCCGCCGTGCTCAATGCCACGGCACCGCTGTTCGGCATCCTGGGCGCGGCCGCCATGGGTGAAGAGCGGCTGACGGCACGCCGCCTGGCCGGTTGTGCCCTGGGCTTTGCCGGAGTCGCCCTGCTGGTGCAGCTGGGTCCGGTGGCGGTCACCGGCACGGTGGTGCTGGCGGCGCTGGCCTGCACCGTGGCGGCGGCTTCCTACGGCTTCGGCGCCATCCTGATGAAGCGCGCCACGCTGGCCCACCAGCCGCTGCCGGCGTCGGCCGCCGTGCATGTGGCCGCCGCCGCCGTGCTGCTGCTGCCCATGGGCGCATCGGCGCCGGCCATGACCTTCACACCCGGCGTGCTGCTGGCCGTGGGGACGCTGGGCTGCATCACCTCGGGCCTGATGTACTGGATCAGCATGCGGCTGATGCGCGAAATACCGGCCAGCGCGGCCACCTCGTCGGCGTTCATGATCCCGCTGTTTGGTGTGACCTGGGGCGGCATCTTCCTGGGCGAGCCGGTCACCGCCGGCATGCTGCCCGGCTGCCTGCTGGTGCTGGGCGCCACGGCGCTGATCACCGGCTTCAACCCCTTCAGGGGCGCCCCGCCCGAGCCCTGATTCCGTTCATGGCGAGGCGTCGGCGCAACACCTTCGCTTTCATTTTGATAGCGCTTCCCATAGAATCCGCGCGGGCCCACGCCCAAACCACACCGCACATGCCATCGTCCGTCCCTTCGTACTACGACATCCTGCAGGTTGCGCGCGACGCGCCGGCCGCAGACATCCGCGTGGCGTACCGGCGCATGGCCCAGCGCTACCACCCCGACAAGTCGCCCGACAATCGTTTTGCGCCGCGCGTCATGGCCAACCTGAACAAGGCCTACGAGGTGCTGTCGGACCCGTCGCGGCGCGAACAGCATGACCAGTGGATTGCCAGCAAGGAATCCCACGCAGACCCCGCGCTGCGCCCGGCCGGCCGCCTGAGCCGCCCTGCACCGCTGCCCGAACTGCCGGCGCGCAGCACGCGCTGGCCCTGGGTGCTGCTGTTCGGCACCATCTGCTGCGCCGTCGCCGCGGTGGGCACCGTGCTGTACAAGACCGAGCTGAGCAGCAAGCCCGCCCGCATGGCCAGCAACGCACCGGCCACGCTGCGCTAGACCGGTTCGCTGCGGTGCGCGCGCCAGGCGCACAGCGTGGCCAGCACCGCCAGCACCATCGCTGCGCCATACATCAGCTCAAACCCGAAACGGGACACCACGACGCCGCCGGCCAGCACACCTGCCACGCCGCCACAGCCATAACCGATGACGGTGAAAAGCGCCTGCCCGCGCCCGCGCAGGCGACCCGGGAAATGGTGGCTCACCATGGCAATGCAGGCTGTGTGGTGGCTGGCAAAGGTGAGCGCATGCAGTACCTGGGCGACAAACAGCGCGAGCAGCCAGTCCCCACAGGTCCTG
>CAZUJD010000200.1:0-5827 GCA_964620025.1 uncultured Ramlibacter sp.
CCAGACCCCACTACCATTGCGTCCATGAGGGAACTGGCATTCGACGACCTGGCACTGTTCGCCCGCGTGGCTGAACTCGGCACGCTGTCGGCCGTGGCGCGCGAGCGGGACGCCCCCGTCAGCCAGATTTCACGGTCCCTGGCGCGCATCGAAAAATCCTGCGGCGCGCGGCTCATCCACCGCTCCACCCACGGCCTGGCGCTCACGCCTGAAGGCGAGACCTTCCTGGACTACTGCCACCGCATGGCCGGCACCTTCACCGAGCTGGAGGCCGAATTTGCCGACAAGGCACGCGAGGTGGGCGGCACGGTGCGCCTGGCCGTGAGCCCGTCCATGGCGCACTACCTGATCGTTCCGGGGCTGGTCGGGCTGACCGAACGACACCCCCGCCTGCAGGTGGACATCCACGCCGACGACCGGCTGGTGGACATGGCACGTGAGGGCATCGACATCGCCATACGCACCGGCACCATCCAGACCGACGCGGTGATTGCACGCGAAATCGGCAGCCACACCCGCTACCTGTATGCCAGCCCCGACTACCTGGCCACGCACGGCACACCCCGGCACCCTGACGAGCTGGCCGCCCACCGGCTGATCACCAACAGCGTGGCCCAGCACCTGAACCGCTGGCCGTTTGTGCTCGACGGCCAGACTGTGACACGGGCCATGCAGGGCCAATACCGCACGGCCTCCACCGGCATCATGATGTCCATGGTGCTCAACGGCCTGGGCATCTGCCGATGCATTGACCTGATCGCCAAGCCGCTGGCGCGCCAGGGCCGGCTGGTGCCGGTACTGGACAGCTTTGTGGATGCACAGCGTTTCCCGATCTACGCGATGATGTTGCCTCAGCGTCATCGCCTGCCCAAGATCCGGGCCAGCATTGATTACTGGGCCGAATGGTTCGGCACGACCTGAGCACACCATGCAACCCGCCGACACCACCGACACCATCGCACCGCCGCCGCTGCGGCGCGCGGGTGCGGGCTTCATGCTGCGCCACCTGGCGCACTTCATTGCCCTGGGCTTTGGCTCGGGCCTGAGCCCGGCCGCCCCCGGCACGGCCGGCACGCTGTGGGCCTGGCTGGCGTTCCTGTGCATCGGCTTTGTGTTCGAGCCTTCGGCATGGCAATGGGGCGCCATCATCGCCGCCACCTTTGTCCTGGGCTGGTGGGCCAGCGCGGTGACCGCACGCCACATGGGCGTGGCCGACCCGGGGCAGATCGTCATCGACGAAATCGCAGCCTTCTGGCTGGTGCTGTGGCTGGTCATGCCGGCAGGCTTCTGGGGCCAGCTGGCCGCTTTTGTGCTGTTTCGCTACTTTGACGCGGCCAAGCCGGGGCCGGTGGCCTGGGCCGACCGGTTGTTCAAGGGCTTTGGCTGGCGCGGCGCCCTGGGCATCATGTGGGACGACCTGGTGGCGGCGGCCTGCACGCTGCTGGTCATTGCACTGTGGAGGTTCTGGTGAATACACCTGATCTTGTCCTGGCGCTGGCAGACAGGCTGCTGGCGCGCGGCTGGATGATGGCCACAGCCGAAAGCTGTACCGGCGGCCTGATCGCCGGCGCCTGCACCGACCTGGCAGGCTCCAGCAACTGGTTTGAACGCGGCTTTGTTACCTATTCCAACGAGGCCAAGACCGAGCTGCTGGGCGTGGACACCGCGCTCATCACCAGCCACGGCGCTGTAAGCGAAGTGGTCGCCCGCGCCATGGCCTTTGGCGCCGTGCGCCATTCGCACGCGCAAGCCAGCGTGGCGGTGACCGGCGTGGCCGGCCCGGGCGGCGGCAGCGCCGACAAGCCCGTGGGCCTGGTGTGGTTCGGCTTTTCAGTGGGCGGCGTACTGACGAGCGAAAAGCAGCACTTCAGCGGTGACCGCGCAGCCGTGCGTGCGGCGACAGTGGCGCATGCCCTGTTGCGGCTGAACCAGCGCCTGGAATAACTGCATGAGCACCACCGCCGCTGCTGATCCATCCCTGGTCGATTCCGCGCACGCCTGGCGACGCCTGCTGGTCACGCTGGCATTGATGACGGTGGGTGCCAGCGGTATGTATGTGGTGCCGGTGGTGCTGCCCGCGGTGCAGGCCGACTTTGGCGTGGCGCGGGCCGACGCATCGCTGCCCTACACCCTGCTCATGATCGGCTTTGGCGTGGGCGGCATCCTGATGGGGCGGCTGGCCGACCGCTTCGGCGTGGCGGTGCCGCTGCGCGTGGGCGCCATCGGCCTGGGGCTGGGCTACCTGGTGGCCGCACTCAGCGGGAACATCTGGGCATTTGCCATTGCACACGGTGTGCTGATCGGGCTGGTGGGCAGTTCGTCCACCTTCTCGCCACTGCTGGCGGACACCTCGCTGTGGTTCCTGCGCCGCCGGGGCATTGCGGTGGCAGTCTGCGCCAGCGGCAACTACCTGGGTGGCGCTGTCTGGCCACCCATCGTGCAGCACTTTGTGCAAGCCGTGGGCTGGCGCCAGACCTACCTGGGTCTGGCGGTGTTTTGCACCGCCACACTGCTGGTACTGGCACAGCTGATGCGCCAGCGACCGCCCGCGCTGGCCGTGCAGCCGGCCAACGCACAGGGCAGGGTACCCGGCAGCCTGCCCTTTGGTTTGAACGTCGGACAGGCGCAGCTGCTGCTGTGCGTGGCCGGGCTGTCGTGCTGCGTGGCCATGTCCATGCCCCAGGTGCACATCGTGGCTTATTGCACCGACCTGGGCTACGGCGCGGCGCGCGGCGCCGAAATGCTGTCGCTCATGCTGGCCTGCGGCATCGTGAGCCGGCTGATCTCAGGCGCCATCTGCGACCGCATCGGCGGCCTGCGCACGCTGCTGCTGGGCTCGGCGCTGCAGACGGTGGCGCTGGTGATGTTCCTGCCCTTTGACGGGCTGGTGCCGCTGTATGTGATTTCGGCGCTGTTCGGCCTGTTCCAGGGCGGCATCGTGCCCAGCTACGCCATCATCGTGCGCGAGCATTTCCCTGCAGCCCAGGCCGGCGCACGCGTGGGCACCGTCATCATGGCCACCATGCTGGGCATGGCACTGGGCGGCTGGATGTCCGGCAAGGTGTTTGACATCACGGGCAACTACCACGCGGCCTTCATCAACGGCATCGCCTGGAACCTGCTGAACTTCGGCATCGTGCTGATGCTGCTGCTGCGGGTGCGCCATCGTGCCGCGCTGGCAGGAGCGACGCCGTGAACCTGCCGCTGGCCCGGCTGCTGCGCGGCACACAACAGGTGTGGCTGCACGACCGGCTGAGCCCGCCCCCCGTGGCATCACCGGCAGCGGCCGCGTCACCGCCTTCCCCCTCGCCCGGATCCGCGCCAGCTCCGTCATGGCCGACCGTGTCGCCTTCGGCCCAGGCCGCCAGACCGTCTGCGCCCAGTGCCCGGCCGACCACGCCCCCGGCAGCCGCTGCGCCCGCATTTGCCCAGCCTTTTCGCATGATGGGCGTGCCGCCGGCAGCACCCGTACCGGCTGCGGCGCCGGCCATGGAGACGCCGGCATCGTTGATGGACATACGCCGTGGCAAGCGCCGCAGTTTCTGGCGCGCCGAAGACGCTGTGCATTACCTGCGCTACTGGCGCCACGATCCAGGTGCCTGCAGCGAGCTGCGGCGCGTGCTGCAGCGGCTGGAGCCGTCGAACTGGGTTTTCACCCACACCGACGACCGCGTGATCCAGGCACTGGGCACCGCCATCGCGCAGGGGCTCCTGATCGTGACTGAAAGTGCCCAGCCGGCGCCCGCCGCCGGCCTGCCCGGCGTGCCCGCGCCACCGGCTGCGCCCGCCGCGCCACTGGCGCTCACCGTGGCACCCATCAAGCCACCGGTGCCGCCGCTGCTGCCCGTGCTGGAAGAAGTACAGATCGAAGGTGCCGAGGTGCTGCCCGAGATCATGCAGTCGCTGGAGCAGATCGACCTGACGCTGGGCGAGATCAAGATTGCACCTGTATCGCTGGCGCCCACGCCGTCCAAGATCCCCGAGATCGAGTCGGCCATGTCGGCGGCCAGCGGCTCAGTCACAAAAACTCTGGACGAACTCTGATGCAGTTCGTCACCAGGGCCGCCACCGCCATCAGCACCGGTGCCACCCGTGTGGTGGAAGCCGTGGGCACGGCCACCACCACGATGCAGACCGAGCTGGCCGGCGGCATCAGCGACGCCAGCACGGCCATCACCACGGTGTCGGGCCAGATCGACGAACTGGTCGCGCAACTGCAGCAGCTGGCCACCCCGGTGAATCCGCTGACGCTGGTGGCGCCGCTGCCGCCCGCGCTGTCCACCATCCAGGCCGACCTGACCAGCCTGGTGGGCTCGCTGGCCGGCATGGGCACACGGCTGGCAGCAGCAGGCCAGAACCTGGCGGGCATCACCGGCGACGTGCAGGGCGTGGTCACCACCGTGCAGGGCGTGCCGCAGCGGCTGGTGGCGATACGCCCGGACGTCACGCCGTTTCCGCCGCGGCTGCTGTCGGTGGCCGATGACGCGCAGGCCCTGGGCCAGCGGCTGCAGGCGCTGCGCGACGCGGCCGCCGCCCGCGCCGAGCTGCAGACCGGCACCGCCGCGCTGCAGGCGCAGGTGGACGGCACGCAGGAAGACCTGGGCGCGGTGATCGACGGCGTGGTGAACCAGGTGGATGCGATTGCCACCGACGTGAGCGGATCGGTGGACGCCGTGATCCAGCGCGTGGACACCGCCGTGGCCGCGCTGGAGCAGGAGATCGACGGCCTGATGGCGCAGGTGGACGGCTTCAAGGGCCGGGCCCATGAGATTGCCCTGCTGGTGGTGGCGCCCGTGGTGGCGGTGGAGGCGGCCATCGACGGCGTGGCCGCGCGCATCGAAGCTGTGGGCCAGGTGATCGACAGCATTTTGCAGACGGTGGACGCGCAGATCAGCCGGCTGGACACCATCGTCACCGCGATCAACAACGTGATCGACGCCGCGGTACAGGGCGTGGACGACGCCATCAACGAGATCAAGCAGGCGCTGGACGACGTGATTGCCGAGATCGATGAGATCAAGGCCACGCTGCAGGCCCTGCCCGACCGCTTTCGCCCGGTGCAGGACAAGATCGACGAAGCGCAGGCGCTGATAGAAGACATCAAGGCCCGCGTGGAAGACTTTGTCGAGCGCGCCGACGCCGCGCTGTCGCAGGCCAGCCGCGAGCTGGACCAGGCCGACGTGCGCTGCGACAACGCGATCGCGGTGTGCACCAAATACATCACGCGCGCCCCGGCGCTGGTGGCGGCGCGCGCGCTGTTCATGGGCGTGAAGGCGTCCATCCCCGGCATTCAGGTAACCATTGCGGGGGCGCGCAGCGCGGTGCGCACGGCGGGCACCACGGCCACCGGCCTGCTGGATCAGGCGCTGGTGATCGTGGGCCAGCTGCGCGAGGCACTGGAAAAAGTCATTGAACAAGTGCGCCAGGCCATCGCCAAGGTAGTGGCGGTGCTGGACAAAGTGCGTGCCGCGCTGGAGGCCGCGCAAGATCAGATGACGCAGGCGTCCGCCAAGCTGCACGAGGCGGCCGATCAGGTGAAGGCCGTGCCGGTGAAGCTGGTGGAGCAGGTGCGCCAGGCGCGCGACACCTTTGTGCAGCTGACCCAGCCGCGTGAAAAGGTAGACGCCGTGCACGCGCAGGTGCTGGCCATCAAGGGCCGGGCCGTGACGCCCGTGCGCCTGCAGGTAGAAAGCGCCGAAGCCCGCGTGGTGCAAACCATAGAAGACGCGCAGGCGAAGATGCAGGTGCCGGTGGACCAGGTGAAAGACAAGATCGCCCTGCTGCGCAGCAAGATCGCCGAGCTGCAAGCCAAGATCAAGGAGCCCGC
>CAZUJD010000201.1:0-5818 GCA_964620025.1 uncultured Ramlibacter sp.
AGCGGGCCACCGGAGTTGCCGGGGTTGATGGCCACATCAGTCTGGATGAATGGCAGGTAGTCGCCCGTGTCACGCTGCTTGGCGCTCACGATGCCGGCCGTCACGGTATTTTCAAGGCCAAATGGCGAGCCGATCGCCATGACCCACTCGCCAACCTTCAGCCGGTTGACGTCACCCACTTTCACCGCCGGCAGGCCGCTGGCTTCAATCTTGACCACAGCCACGTCGGTGCGCTTGTCAGCACCGACGATGCGGGCCTTGAACTCGCGCTTGTCGGGCAGGGTGACCAGGACCTCATCGGCACCATCCACCACATGGGCGTTGGTCATGACGTAGCCGTCCGGCGTGAGGATGAAACCTGACCCGACGCCACGCGGTCGTTCCCGCTCTTCTTCCTGTGGCTGGTTCGGCCTGGGGGCCTGCCGGGGTACACCCGGCAGTGGCTGGCCAAAAAAGCGGCGGAAGAATTCCTGCATCTCATCGTCCAGCTGACCGCCGCCCTGGGCCGCAGCCCCGCGTGCTTTTTCAACTGTACGGATGTTTACCACCGAGGGCCCGACCTGCTCGACAAGTTCGGTGAAATCGGGCAGCCCGCGGACTTGGGCATGAACTGGCTGGACCGGCACCACAGCGGACACAGCTGTCAATGCCATGGTGGCGGCGAACGCGGGGGCCATCACCAGCTTGCTGAAATCGAATCGGATCATCATCGGCCTTTCACGAAACCAGGGAATTCGGGACGCGTCGCAGATGGGGATTTACTTGCGCCGCTCAAGTCCCTGGGCAAACGCCTTGAGCGTCTGAAGCGGGACTTCACCAACGGCAGTCAGCCACCAATCGCCCCCCTTGTCAGCCAGTCGACGGGTCAGGGTCTGGGTTGCCCCCATGGACAGGATGACTTCCTGCGCGGGACGCTGCCTGTCGTAGACCTGGACAAACAGCGAGACAGAAGCCAGACCGTCCGAAAAGATCCACTGGACAGTGTCGTCACGACTAGCTCCGGCCGGTGGCCGCTTGTAGCACCCCATGGGCTTGAACCCGGCCACAGGGCTCTTCAAAAACCATCCCTGTGCTTCTGCCGTGGTTTTGACCGGATCAGCCTTGTGCACTTTGTAGCCGTCCGTGTTGCCCATCATCTGGGCCAGCTTGTCCAGCTTCACCGGCGCGTCCATTTGCAGCTCGGAAAATGCCGCCTGCTCAATGACCTGGCTGTCAGCATCAAATGTTTGCAGCTTGACCACCAGGCCCGTTTTTTTCTCGCTCCAGATGCGGTAACCGAAACGCAGATTGTCACGCGGGATCAACTGGACAATATCAGCATCAAAGCCGGCCACCCGCTCACTACCTGTGACCTGGGCCGAATAGAAATCGGGGATGGTGGTCTCGGTGGACTTCAGCAGGCTGGGAAACAAGCCCAGAGATTCACGCTTTTCCGTGTGCACCACCTTGCTGTCAGGAAGGAAGGTCACAACCTGATCGTTGCGTCGGAAGGTGGACCGCGGCGCCCCCGTCAGGGATTCGACGCGTTCCACCTGCTGCACGCCGTCACATGCGTGCCAGATTCTTGCGCTGGACAGGTTGCCGACAGCGGACGACACCACGAAGGTACCCACATAGGTACGGCGGCGCGAGGCTTCGTGCATGCGCATCAGCCAGTCGCTGATGCTGCGATCGGCAGCGGGTACGCTGGCAGGCGCAGGTGTGGTTGCAGTGGTCGTCTGGGCTAACGCAACGCTGGCGCCTGCCAGACAGGCCAGAATGGCAAAACGGACGAGCGCGGTTTTCATCGACCGGGCGATTCAAAGGTGGCGTTGCGCAGAAAACCCGCCGGCATCTGCAGCGCAGTTGCGCCGCCGGCCTGGCGATGGGCAGCCAGTAATTCGTCCAGCCGCGCGTCTCGGATCATCACGGCCGTAGCCGGTTCATTTCGGGCCATCTGTACAGGCGCGACACCGGCCTGGGCCAGTTCGGCTGAGGCCGGCACGCCCCCCGTGCCACCCAGGACATTCCATGCGATGGCAGCCACCGCCGCAAGCGAAGCCACACCGGCAAGCAGCGGCCAGCCAAATCCGAGGGCGTTGGCCGGTGCGCGATCAGCCGCGACACGCGTTGTGGCACCCTGCATTTCATCGTGCACTGGCAAACTGGCGACACGTGACACAGCCATCACCTGTTCCTGCTGAAGGCGTACGCGCAGGCGGGCGACAAAATCCGCACCGTTCGATGTCGATGCCAGCTCGGCCGAACGCAGCACATCCCCTACCAGATGGTAGGCATGCCACGACTCGCGGGCGTCGCCCTCATCGGCAAGCACATCCATGGCTGCCCCAAAGGCCTCGCCCTGGAGTTCGCCGTCCGCAAGGGCGGACACCATCTCGTTCATGTTCGACATCTGTTCCATCATCACCTCACCAGCGCTTGCCCGACTGGTTCTCCAGCAGGGGCTTCACCTTGGCCGAAATCGCCTCGCGCGCCCGGAAAATCCTGGACCGCACGGTGCCGATCGGGCAGTTCATCACATCCGCAATCTCTTCATAGCTGAGCCCTTCAATCTCGCGCAGCGTCACCGCCAGGCGCAGATCCTCAGGCAACGCTTCCATCGCCGCATTGACAGTGGCGGCGATTTCCTTGGCTGCAAGCACCGTTTCGGGGGTTTCGGCCGAAGTTAGTTCGTTCTCGACGCCGGAAGTTTCATCATCGTCGTCATTCCCGCGCAATGCGCTTTCGGACACCAGCGGGTCCCGCTTGAGGTCGCCGAGTGCCTTTTTGGCCGTATTGACGGCAATCCGGTACAGCCAGGTATAAAACTGGGCCTCGCCGCGGAACTGGGCCAGGGCGCGGTACGCCCGGATAAACGTCTCCTGCGCAATATCCTCCACCAGGTCCACATCGCGAACCATGCGGCCGATCAGCCGTTCAATGCGACGCTGGTACTTCAGCACCAGCAGTTCGAAGGCCTTTTGATCCCCGGCTACGGTTCGCTCGACCAGAATCAGGTCGGTATCGGCAGAAGCAGGCGTAGCGGGCGGCGGCGTGGGTGTCATGGGGTCGCCGCGTGTGAAGACAGCGGCGCATCAACTATGGCGCGCGAATATACAGCACGGCGCAGGTCGTCCCACCGGACGGGAACGCCGGATCGCTGTGGCCACAGCCATAAGGGGGTTCCCTGGATCGGCTGCCATCGCAGGAGCATGCAGGCTTGCAGGTCCATAACCACGGCTGGCCGACCCTCGGTGGCTTGCCCATTGCAGCAGAAATGCCAGACACCGCAATGCCACTGAAGCTCACCGGGGCTTGTGCGCCACCAGCCAGCTGCCGCCGGCACAGCCACAGCCACGCTCAGGCTGGCACCTGCAGCGGCCAGCTTCCAGTCATGCAATGCCAACCCCCAGGCTGCGATGGCCGCCAGACCCAGCAGCCACAAAGCCAAACCCACGACGCCCTGAATGGACGAACGCCCCACCGGATAGGTCACCGCTGGGGCGTTGTGCACAGGAACGGGTCCAGGCTGCGGCTCAGGGTACGCGCTTGAAAACCAGGGTACCGTTGGTTCCGCCGAAACCGAAGTTGTTCTTCACGGCCACATCGATCTTCAGGTCACGCGCTTCGTTGGCGCAGTAGTCAAGATCACATTCCGGATCCTGGTTGAAGATGTTGATGGTCGGCGGGCTCTTCTGGTGATGCACGGCAAGCACCGTGAATACCGACTCGATGCCGCCAGCACCGCCCAGCAGATGACCAGTCATGGACTTGGTCGAATTGACCACGATCCTGCGGGCGTGATCGCCCAGGGCGGCCTTGATGGCGTTGGTTTCGTTCAGGTCGCCCAACGGAGTGGACGTACCGTGCGCATTGAGGTAATTCACCTGATCGGGATTGACGCCGGCATTCTTCAGCGCCATGACCATGGATCGGCGCGGACCATCCACATCCGGGGCTGTCATGTGGAATGCATCAGCACTCATGCCAAAACCGGCCAGTTCGGCATATATTTTGGCGCCGCGCGCCTTGGCATGCTCGTACTCTTCAAGCACCAGCACACCGCCCCCCTCGCCCAGCACAAAACCATCGCGATCCTTGTCCCAGGGCCTCGATGCTGTTTTGGGGTCGTCGTTGCGGGTCGACAGCGCGCGCGCTGCGGCAAAACCGCCGATGCCCAATGGCGACACGGTGGACTCGGCGCCGCCGGCAATCATCACGTCAGCATCGCCATAGGCAATCATGCGTGCGGACAGGCCGATGGCATGCAGACCCGTGGTACAGGCCGTCACCACGGCGATGTTGGGCCCCTTGAAACCGTACTTGATGGAGACATGACCCGAGATCATGTTGATGATCGAGGCTGGCACAAAGAACGGCGAGATGCGACGGGGGCCACGATTGGTCAATTCGGCATGCGTCTGCTCGATCATCGGCAGACCACCGATGCCCGCGCCGATATTGCAGCCTATACGGGTTGCCAATTCGTCATCCAGCGCATCACCAGTGGGCAATCCGCTGTCAGCCACAGCCTGGATGGCAGCCGCCATGCCCAGATGGATGAAACGATCCATGTGCCGGGCTTCCTTTTCGGGGATGTAGTCCCCGATGTTGAAGCCCTTGACCTCGCCGGCGAACTTGCAGGCAAACGCGCTCGCATCGAACTGCGTGATGAGGTCAATACCGGGTGTACCGGCAAGCAGGTTGGCCCATGATTGCGCCACCGTGTTGCCCACGGGACTGACACAACCCAGACCGGTCACAACGACGCGGCGAGACATGCGCTAGAACCTCTCGATTGACCTGGAGCTCAGGCCTTTTGGTGCGTGTTGGCGTAGTCGATGGCGTTTTGCACCGTGGTGATCTTCTCGGCGTCTTCGTCCGGAATCTCGATGCCGAACTCGTCTTCCAGCGCCATCACCAGTTCAACGGTATCGAGCGAATCGGCGCCGAGGTCGGCCACAAAGGCCTTTTCATTGGTGACCTGGGACTCCTCCACGCCAAGTTGTTCGGCAATGATTTTTTTGACACGTGATTCGATATCGCTCATGGTTCCCTCGGAGGGTTGTGAATGAATCCGCAATTTTAGCTGTGCCGGACTCCAGTTCCTGCACAACCGCCGGACGGATAAACCGGCTTGGTTGGGATCAGCATGCCCATGGCCCTTATGCCATGAACATGCCTCCGTTGACATGGATCTCCTGACCGGTCACATAGCCGGCCTGGGGGGAAGCCAGATAGGCCACGGCATGCGCAATGTCAGCCGGTTTGCCCAGGTGGCCCAGGGGAATCTGACCCAGCAGCGCCTTTTGCTGCTCTTCAGGCAGGCTGGCGGTCATGTCGGTCTCGATAAAGCCCGGTGCGATGCAATTGACCGTGATGTGACGGCTGCCCAGTTCGCGGGCCAGCGCCCGCGTCATGCCGGCAACGCCGGCCTTGGCAGCGGCATAGTTGGCCTGGCCGGGGTTGCCTGACGCCCCCACCACGCTGGTAATGTTGATGATGCGGCCGTAGCGCTGCTTCATCATGGTGCGCATCACGGCCCGACTCATGCGGAAAACTGCCTTGAGGTTGGTGTCCAGCACGGCATCCCAGTCCTCGTCTTTCAACCGCATCGCCAGCATGTCCCGCGTGATACCGGCATTGTTGACCAGCACCTGCAGGCCGCCCTGCTCCTTCACCACGGCGTCCACCAGCGCTTCGGCAGCGGCGGCATCATTGACATCGAGCCTCGCACCCCGGCAGCCCTGAAACGCGGCCAGCGCCGTCGAAATATGCTGCGCACCGGCGTCGGTCGTGGCGGTCCCGATGACCCTGAGGCCACGCACAGCGAGTTCGT
>CAZUJD010000202.1:0-617 GCA_964620025.1 uncultured Ramlibacter sp.
GGCCACGTTCTCGGCCAGGCCGTGGCCCAGGTGGGCGCCGTCGGAATGGATCACCCTGGACACGCCGGCGTGCTGCGCGGCGGCGGCAGCGGCGGAGCCAGCGTTGTGGCCTGCGACCAGCACGTGCACATCGCCACCGCAAGCGGCGGCCGCGGTCACGGTGTTCAGGGTGGCGCCCTTGATGGACGCGTTGTCGTGTTCAGCAATAACGAGTGCTGCCATTTAGATCACCTTCGCTTCGTTCTTGAGTTTGGCTACCAGGGTGGCGACGTCGGGCACCTTGATGCCGGCCTTGCGGCCTGCGGGCTCGCTGACCTTCAGGGTCTTGATGCGCGGGGCCACGTCCACGCCCAGGTCCTCGGGCTTGACGGTGTCCAGCTGCTTTTTCTTGGCCTTCATGATGTTGGGCAGCGTCACATAGCGCGGCTCGTTCAGGCGCAGGTCGGTCGTGATGACCGCCGGCAGGCTCAAGGAGAGGGTTTCCAGGCCGCCGTCCACTTCACGGGTGACACGGGCCTTGCCGTCGGCCACTTCCACCTTGCTGGCAAAGGTCGCTTGCGGCAGCCCGGCCAGCGCGGCCAGCATCTGGCCCGTCTGGTTGCAGTCGTCGTCGATGG
>CAZUJD010000202.1:627-5777 GCA_964620025.1 uncultured Ramlibacter sp.
CAGCGCCTTGAGCAGCTTGGCCACGGCCAGGGGCTGCAGCTCTTCTGCGGTTTCCACCAGGATGGCGCGGTCGGCGCCGATCGCCATGGCCGTGCGCAGGGTTTCCTGGCACTGCGTGACACCGCAGGACACGGCGATGACTTCCGTGGCGACGCCCTTTTCCTTCAGGCGAACCGCTTCTTCCACTGCGATTTCGTCAAACGGGTTCATGCTCATCTTGACGTTGGCAATGTCCACCCCGCTGCCGTCCGATTTGACTCGGACTTTCACGTTGTAGTCCACCACGCGTTTGACTGGGACGAGGACCTTCATGCTTGGCTGGCTCCAGAGTTGTTGAATTGACGTTAACGTAAACCTGACGATTCTATGCGGCGGTGCATCAACGAACTATCGTAGCGACGACAACTCGGGCGATTTGCCCAAAATCGAACGACCGTTCTTTTTTGAATTATAGGCCCGCGCGGCCCAGCGGTTAGAGGCGACCGCCGAAATCAATGTCCGCCTCATGACAATTTGCCGACCGTTCGGTTGGTTAATCCGGGTAATTCATAGGACCACGTGGCGCCCCGCGCCCCTATAGTCCCATTGGTTCAAATATTCCAACCTGTCGATTTGAGGAGTTCCCCCATGCGCCGCCGTTTCATCGCCCTGGCCACCCTGGCCGCTGCCACCGGTTTCACCACCGCCGCCCAGGCCCAGACCGTGCTGACGGTCTCCAGCTGGCTGCCCCCAACCCACACGCTGAGCATGGCGCAAAAGGAATGGTGCGACCTGCTGGAGAAGAACACCACGGGCAAGATCAAGTGCAACATCCTGCCGCGCGGTGTCAGCCCGGCTCCTGGCACGATGGACGCCGTGAAGAATGGCCTGGCCGATGTGTCCTACACCGTGCATGGCTATACCCCCGGCCGCTTTGTGCTCACGCAGATGGCTGAAGTGCCTTTCCTGGGCGACAAGGCCGAGCCGCTGTCGGTGGCTTTCCACCGCGTGGCCAGCAAGCACCCCGAATTTGACGCCGAGCACCAGAAGGCCGGCGTCAAGCCGCTGGCGTATTTCACCCACGGCCCCGGCATTGTGTTCAACACCAAGCGCGCCATCACCAGGCCCGATGACCTGCAGGGCCTGAAATTCCGCGTGGGTGGCGGCATGGTCAATGAAATCTCCAAGGCGCTGGCCATGAACGTCACGCTCAAGCCGGCACCTGACTCCTACGAGCTGCTGTCCACCGGCGTGATGGACGGCACGCTGTTCCCGGCCGAATCGACCGACTCGTTCAAGATCGACAAGATCATCAAGCACGCCACGGTGTTCCCCGGTGGCCTGTACAACACCAGCTTCGTCTTCATGATGAACCCGGCCAAATACGACAAGATGAGCGCCGACGAAAAGAAGGCCATTGACGCCGTGTCCGGTGAAGTGGCCGCGCGCATTTTCGGCAAGGGCTGGGACCGCGTGGACGCGATTGCCACCGACAACATGAAGAAAAACGGCGTGGCCATCGTGCCGGCCAGCCCGGCGCTGATCAGCGAAGTGAAGATCCGCGTGAACAAGCTCGAGCGTGACTGGGCCGCTGCCGCCGAAGGCCGTGGCCTGAAGAATGCTGGCGCGGTGCTGGCCGAGTTCCGTTCGGAAGCCGCCAAGCTCCAGAAGTAACAGCGCCCTGAAGCGCTTCCGGTGCCTGCCCTCCCCGGGAGGGCGCCACCCGCGGGCCGGCACAGCCGGTTCCGCGGTGGCCGCTGGAATGAAGCCACCCGCCTGTCCCTTATGCTCTTGCCACTGGCACAGCGCCGTGGAGATCTGAACCTTGAAGAAAACCATCGAGACCGCGTGCGGCGTCGTCGCCGCACTGGCGCTGTTCGCCATCATGGCGCTCACCTTTTTTGACGTGGGCGGGCGCAAGCTGCTGTCCAACTCCATCACGGGCTCGCTGGAGCTGACCGAGCTGCTGATGGTGGTGGTGATTTTTGCCGGGCTTCCACTGGTGTCGCTCAAGGGCGAGCACATCGTGTTTGACTCGCTGGACAACGTGTGGGGGCCGCTGGTGCGCAAGCTGGTCAAGCTGCTGGTCAACCTGTTGTGCGCCGCCGCCATGCTGTGCCTGGCCTGGCTGATGTGGAAGACCGGCAACGACTTTGCCGGCTCGGGCGAGACCACGGCCCAGCTGAAGATTCCCAAGTATCCCTTCATCTACGGCATGAGCGTGCTGTGTGCGCTCACCGGGCTGGTGCACCTGGCCCACGCGGTGACCGCGCCGGCCGATGGCGAAGAAGCCGAAGGGGGTGCCCTGTGACCGAAGCACTGCTGGGTTTCCTGGCCATCTTTGCGATGGCGATCGTACGCATTCCGCTGGCGTTTGCCATGGGCATTGTGGGCGTGGTGGGCATCGGCCTCACGCGCGGGTGGATGCCATCCTTTGCCAACGCGGCGCAGGTGGTGCATGAGACCGGCTTTGCCTACACGCTGTCGGTCATACCGCTGTTCATCCTCATGGGCAACTTCGTGGCACGTGCGGGGCTCGCGCACGAGCTGTTCCATGCGGCCTACACCTTCATCGGCCACCGCCGCGGCGGGCTGGCGCACGCCACCATCGCGGCCTGCGCGGGCTTTGGTGCCATCTGCGGCTCGTCCATTGCCACGGCTGCCACCATGAGCAAGGTGGCCTACCCGTCCATGAAGAAGCTGGGCTACAGCGATTCACTGTCCACCGGCGTCATTGCCGCGGGCGGCACGCTGGGCATCATGATCCCGCCGTCCACCATCATGGTGATCTACGGCATCGTGACCGAAACGCACATCGGCAAGCTGTTTGCGGCCGGCGTGCTGCCCGGCATCCTGACGGCGCTGATGATGATGGTCGCCGTGGTGGTGGTGACCTCACGCGACCCCGAGCACGCGCCACCCGGCGAGAAATTCACCTGGGCCGAGCGCTGGGCCGCGCTGCGTGGCATCTGGGGCGTGCTGCTGCTGGTGGTGCTGGTTCTGGGCGGCATCTACGGCGGCGTGTTCACGGCCACCGAGGGTGCGGGCATCGGCGCGGCGGGTGCGTTCTTTTTTGCGCTGGGGCGGCGGGCGCTGACCTGGCAGATCCTGCGCGACGTGCTGATCGAGTCGGCCCGCACCACGGCCATGCTGTTCACGCTGCTGATCGCAGCCACGATTTTTGCCAACTTCGTGAACTTCACCTCCATGCCCATGCAGCTGAAGGACACCATCACCCACCTGGGCCTGTCGCCCATCATGATCGTGGCCGCGATGATGGTGATCTACGTGTTGCTGGGCACCGTGATGGAAGAACTCACCATGGTGCTGCTGACCATACCGCTGTTTTTCCCCATCGTGATACAGCTGGGGTTTGACCCGGTGTGGTTCGGCGTGCTGATCGTGATGGTGATCCAGATCGGCCTGATCTCGCCGCCCGTGGGCATGAACCTGTTCGTGCTGAACACTCTGTTGCCCAAGGTCGGCCTGGCGGCGATCTTCCGCGGCGTGTGGCCCTATGTGCTGGTGCAGATCATCACGCTCACGATCCTGCTGTTTGTGCCGCAGATCAGTCTGTGGCTGCCGTCGATGATGAAGTAGCCGGTGCCTGCGGCGCCGGCTGCAGGTGCACCACGCGCTGGGGAAACGGGATCTCGATGTGGTTGGCCCGCAGCGCCTTCAGCACGGCGGTGTTGACTTCGGAGCGCACATTCAGCTGGCCGTTGGCCGGGTCTGCAATCCAGAACAGCAGCTCGTATTCGAGTCCGTCGGCGCCCAGCCGGGCCAGGCGGGCGCCCGGTCCCGGGTCCTTGAGCACGCGCTCGCAATCCAGTGCGCAACGCTCCAGCAGCTGCACCACCTGGTCCGGGTCGCTGCTGTAGCCAACCGTGACCGTCGTGCTCAACAGCACCCTGGGATCGGCCAGCGACAGGTTCTCAATGCGCTCGGTGATGAGCTTCTCATTGGGCACGATGGATTCTCGGCCATTGAGCGCGCGGATCAGCGTGTAGCGCGTCTTGATGTCCATCACCGTGCCTTCAAAGCTGTCCACGCGCACGGTATCGCCGATGCGCAGCGACCGCTCGAACAGGATCACAAAGCCGCTCACATAGTTGGCCGCCAGCTTCTGCAGGCCAAAACCCAGGCCCACACCCAACGCACCGCCCAGCACGGACAGCGCTGTCAGGTCCACCCCCACGGTGGACAGTGCAAACAGCAGACCCACCAGCAGCAGCACGGCGCGGATGGCGTTGGACGCCACCTTACGCAGCGACAGGTCGCTCACCGTGTCCACCAGCACGCGCCGCTCCAGCGTGGCCGACACCCACAGCGAAGCCACCAGCACGGCTCCGGCCGACAGCAGGCCCTGCACGATGGCCAGCACGCTGATCTTGTTCTTGCCGACAGCGAACTGGATTTCCTCCATCTCGCGCATCACGTCGGGCAGCAGGCCCACGATCCACAGCACGGCGGCGATCCAGGCCAGCCACGAGAACAGCCGTTCAACCAGCCGGGCAATGCCCGAGGCCGGGAACACCACGGTGGTCACCCGCGCCAGGAAACGAATGCCCACCAGAGACACCAGCACCGGCACCGCAATGCGCAGCACCGGCACCACCTGGTAGTCGTCCACCACGCGCCGGGCCGTCCAGGTCAGCACCAGGGCCAGCAGCGGGAACAGCACACCGTCAAACACCGCTCGGCCGAACCAGATGGAATCCTTGGGCTGCTTGCGCCCTGTCGCCCAGCAAATGCCAAAAGCCGCCACCAGGCAGCCCGCCAGCACCATCAGCTCGATCGCAACCCCGGGCTGCGACAGCTCGCCCAGCAGCTTGTCCAGTTCCGTCATGTGGAAGCCTTCCACGCCGGTGCACGCTTTTCAGTAAAGGCCTTCACACCTTCCTGAGCCGTGGCATCCATCATGTTCACCGCCATGGTCTGCCCGGCCAGCTGGTAGGCGGCCTCGGCCCCCATTTCGCGCTGGCGGTAGAACAGTTCCTTGCCCATGGCCAGGGCCACACGCGGCTTGGCCAGGATGCTGGCCACCAGCTTGTCCACCTCGGCGTCCAGCTGGTCCGGCGCCACCGCCCGGTTGACCAGCCCGCGCTCCATGGCCTGCTGCGCGCTGATGAAGTCGCCGGTGACCAGCATTTCCATGGCCTGCTTGGGCA
>CAZUJD010000203.1:0-5777 GCA_964620025.1 uncultured Ramlibacter sp.
CACGAACAGGGTTTTCCTGCCGGCCACCTTGTCCGGCATGCGGATCAGCCGGGGAAGCACCCGCGGCACCTTCACGATGGCAATCTCATTCTGGCGGCCAAAGGCGTCCTTGCCGCCCAGGTGCACGATGAAGTTCAGCGACTTGTTGGCCACCTGCGGAAACGGGTGCGCCGGATCCAGCCCCACGGGTATCAGCAGGGGACGCACTTCGCGCTCAAAGTAGTCATCCACCCATTTGCGGTGACCCGGGTTGCGGTCGCCGTGCGAGATGATTTCAATGCCGTGTTTCTTGAAGGTGGGCATCAGCTCATCGTTGTACAGCGCGTACTGGCGCGCCACCAGGTCATGCGCGGCAGCTGACAACGCTTCGAAGGTCTGCACGGTGTACTGCCCCTTGTGGTCCGCCGCCTGCATGGCCGTCAGGTGGGGGGCGGCTCGCACCTCGAAAAACTCGTCCAGGTTGGACGACACGATGCACAGGTAGCGCAGGCGCTCCAGCAATGGCACGTCGGGGCGCCGGGCCCAGTCCAGTACACGCTCGTTGAACGCCAGGATGCTGTGGTCGCGGTCTAGAAATGGGACGCTGGGAGTGTCGGGCATCACGAAGGCGTTGAAGAAGAGGTAGATGTCAGCGGCATGACGGGTTTGTGACAGTGTTCCGCCGCTTCGTGACAGGCTTGTGACACCGGCACCAGGTGGCTGGTGAACAAGCGGGTGGCTTCCTCCCAGCTGAACTGAAGCGCCCGGGCACGGGCCTCGTGACGCGGTACGGCCAGTGTGGCAAAGCAGGCCTGCTGCAGGTCTTCATTCAGGGCCCCCCCACGGCAATCCGGATGCCCCAGTACTTCCAGCGGCCCATCCACCGGATAGGCGGCCACGGGTGTACCAGAGGCCATCGCCTCCAGCATTACCAGGCCGAATGTCTCCGAACGGCTGGGAAAGACGAACAGGTCCGCCGCGGCATACACGCGGGCCAGTTCGTCGCGCGGCAAAAGACCAAGCCAGCGCACGCCGGGAAAGCGTTCGCGCAGCTGTGTTTCCAGCGGACCCACGCCGCACACCACTTTGGTGCCTGGAAAATCCAGCTGCAGGAAGGCCTCAATGTTCTTTTCATAGGACACCCGGCCCACAAACAGCGCCACGGGCCGTGGCAACAGACCCATGGGCCCGTACACCTGCGGCTGCGGTGACAGCTGAAACAGCGTGGTGTCCACCCCATGGGTCCAGCTGCGCAGGTTGCGAAAGCCGCGTGCCTGAAGCATGCGCAGCACCCCCTGGGTGGGCACCATGACGCCGGCTGACGGCTTGTGGAAATGCCGGAACAGCGCATAGCCCCAGCTCAGCGGTACTTTGAGCGCAGCGTGCAGTATTTCGGGAAATTTGGTGTGGAACGCCGTGGTAAAGCGCCAACCCCGCTTGCAGCAATGCCTGCGGGCCGCCCAGCCCAGCGGGCCTTCGGTGGCGATGTGCACGGCCTCGGGCTGCAGCGCGTCCAGCTGTTGTGCCATCTGTCGCGCCGGGCGCACCGCCAGGTCAATGCCTGCATAACCGGGGCACGGCCGCGTGCGGAACTGGCCAGGATGGATGACATGCACCTCGTGCCCGGCCGTGCCCAGCTCGCGCACCAGTTCCACCAGGGTCGTGACGACCCCGTTGACCTGGGGTTGCCAGGCGTCGGTGATCAGGGCGATCTTCATGGCGTCACCGCCTGCGCGACCCGGCCCGCTGACATTGCCCGTTGTGCAGGCACCCAATGCACCAGTTCCAGCCGGCCGTCCAGGTGCTCCACCAGCGCGGTGCGGCTTTCCACCCAGTCGCCATCATTGCAGTACAGCGTGCCGTTGATATCGCGCATCTCGGCGCGGTGAATGTGGCCGCACACCACGCCATCATGCCCGCGCTTGCGCGCCTCGGCGGCCACGGCCACTTCAAAATCGGTGACGTAATTCAAAGCCTTCTTCACCTTGTGCTTCAGGTACGCTGACAACGACCAGTAAGGCAGGCCCAGCCGGCCACGCAGGTGGTTCAGGTGGCGGTTGAGCTTGAGCGTGAACTCGTACAGGTTGTCCCCCACATAGGCCAGCCATTTGGCACACTGGATCACGCCATCGAAATAGTCCCCATGGATCACCCACAGCGCGCGGCCATCGGCCGTGTGGTGCACGGCCTCTTCACTCACCTCGATGCCGCCAAACTGGTGCCCGATGAATTCACGGGCAAACTCGTCATGGTTGCCCGGCACGTAGGTCACGCGGCAGCCCTTGCGCGCAGCACGCAGCAGCTTTTGCACTACATCGTTGTGGGCTTGCGGCCAGTACCAGCGGCGGCGCAACTGCCAGCCGTCCACAATGTCCCCCACCAGGTAGAGGTACTGGCTGGGATGGGCTTTCAGGAAATCCAACAGCGCCTCGGCCTGGCAGCCCGGTGTGCCCAGGTGCAGGTCGGATATGAAAACGGCCCGGTAAAGAGAACGGGCCGCGTCTTCGACAGGTTCGGTGGCCGTATCCGGGGCCAGGGCACCGCGGAACTGGCTCCGCCAGGCCGCCGGTGCCGCCCCCTCGAGGGGGAAGCGCAATACGCTTCGGGGGTGGTTCATCTTGCACCCAGAAAATGCTTGCGGTAGCGGGGCGGCAGATCGGCAATGCGCATCAGCATGGGCAGGTCGGCACTGTTGAAGTCCGGGTCCCAGGCGGGCGCGCCCAGCACCTTGGCACCCAGGCGCAGGTAGCCTTTGATCAGCGCGGGCGGCTCGATGTCCAGCGTGCTGTCCAGCTTTTCAATGGGCAGCGGCAGGCGCGGGCGCACGTGGTAGTCAATCGGGGCCAGGTGCGTCTGGCTGACCTGGCGCCAGATGCTGGCCGCGGCGTCGCCGCTGACCACGCCGTTGTGCAGCATGGGGATGCTGGCGCAGCCGATCATGGTGTCCAGCTGGTTGCGCACCATGAATTCCGCCAGCGCACCCCACAGGGCCAGGATCACACCGCCATGGCGATGGTCGGGGTGCACGCAGCTGCGGCCCAGCTCCACCATGCGTTCACGCAGGCTGCGCAAGCGCGTCAGGTCGAATTCGGTGTCGCTGTAGGTGCTGCCCACGCGGCGAGCCTGGGCGGGCGTCAGCACGCGGTAGGTGCCCACGACCTGCTGCGTGGCCACGTCGCGCACCAGCAGGTGTTCGCAATAGTCGTCAAACAGGTCCACGTCGTGCCCGGCAATGGGGCTGTTCAGCCGTGCGCCCATTTCTCGCGCGAATACGTCAAACCTCAGGCGCTGTGCCTGGCGGACTTCGTCCTGATGGCGGGCCCACGAAACCGAAATACTGCCGCGCCCAGCCTGATCGATGACCTGATGATCGCTTCGGTGAAGTGACCCCCTGGGCAGAGAGACGGGCGACAGGGGCATGGTGGGGCTGGGCAGTTCGTTCATTGCGCTCTCCTTGTGTGCTGTACGCAGTGGATGAGCGCCAGTGTGTGATGGCCGGGTGACGGCCCTGTGGCAGATTGGTGGCAGTGCCGTGACAGCCCGTATGGCTTGCATCGATTCAATGTTTCAACTATTATTGAATCATGGAAACGATTACTGTTGACGAAGCCACCACCGTGCGGTCGCTTGCCGCCCTGGCGCAGCCGCAGCGCCTGCGCGCCTTTCGCGCGCTGGTGGTGGCCGGCCCCGAGGGCCTGACGCCAGGCGCCATGGCCCAGCAGCTGGACGTAGCGCCCAGCGCGCTGTCGTTCCACCTGAAAGAGCTGGCCCATGCCGGGCTGGTCACCAGCGAGCCGCGCGGGCGCCACCTGATCTACCGCGCCAGCTTCAGCCAGATGAACGCGCTGCTGGCCTACCTGACCGAGCACTGCTGCGAAGGCGCGGCCTGCGAGGTAACCAGCGCAGGCGCCAACGGCTGCACTACCTGCTGAAAGGAGCGCCAATGAACCTGGCCGATTCGCTCAACCTGGGATGCATGTGCCGCACGCTGAACGCCGAGCGGCTGCGCGAGCAGCTGGAATGCGACCCGCAGCTGGCCGGGCTGGCGCAGCAGCTGGCCGCCACCCACCCGCATCTGTTTTCGCAAACCGCCGTGTTCCTGGACCCGGCCACGCGCGACGCCGTGGCCCAGGCCGTGACCGTGCTGGACCGCGTGATGGCCTTGCCCGCCTGGCAGGCCCATGCACTGGCGCACGCGGCGCCCATTGCGCAGCACGCCTTTGGCCCGGCGGGCGTGTTCATGGGCTATGACTTTCACCTGGGCCCCGACGGCCCACGCCTGATTGAAATCAACACCAACGCGGGCGGCGCCTTCCTGAATGCAGCCCTGGCCCGCGCCCACCGCGCCTGTTGTGAGTCCATGGGCACGCTGATGGACGCCACCGCGCCCGGTCTGCCGTCGCTGGATGCGGGCTTCATGGCCATGTTCCGCGCCGAATGGCAGGCCCAGCGTGGCAACGCACCGCTGCGCACCGTGCTGATCGTGGACGACGCGCCCGATGCGCAGTACCTGGCGCCCGAATTTGCGCTGGCGCGCGTGCTGTTCGCGGCGCAGGGCCTGGTAGCAGTGGTGGCCGACGCGCGCACGCTGCAGTGGCGCGACGGCCAGCTGTGGCACCCGGCCGTGCCCGGCGGCTTGCCGGTGGACATGGTCTACAACCGCCTGACGGACTTTGACCTGTCCGGGCCCGCCCATGCGGAGCTGCGGGCAGCCTATGTGGCCGGGGCCGCCGTGGTCACGCCCCACCCGCGCGTGCATGCGCTGCAGGCCGACAAGCGCAACCTCATCACGCTGGGCAACGACGCCCTGCTGGCCGCCTGGGGCGTCAGCAATGCGGATCGCGCCACGCTGCGCGCCGTCGTGCCCGCCACCCAGGAAGTGACACTGGTCAACGCCGACGCCCTGTGGGCGCAGCGCAAGCAGCTTTTCTTCAAGCCCATGGCGGGCTATGGCGCCAAGGCCGCGTACCGCGGCGACAAGATCACGCGCAAAGTCTGGACCGATGTCACCTCAGGCGGCTTTGTGGCGCAGGCGCTGGTGCCGCCCAGCGAGCGGCTGGTGGACGTGGACGGCACGCCCACGCGGCTCAAGCTGGACCTGCGCGCCTATGCGTACCGCGGCCAGGTGCAGCTGCTGGCCGCACGCACCTGGTCCGGCCAGACGACCAATTTCCGCACCGCAGGCGGCGGCTTTTCGCCGGTGGTGGTGCTGCCGTCCCTGTCCCTTTGAACGTTTTTCAGGAGAACCTCATGAAGCGCTTTCATGTCCACATGCACGTGGACGACCTGCCCAGAAACATCGCCTTCTATTCGGCCATGTTCAACCAGCCCCCGGCCCGCACGGAAGGCGACTACGCCAAGTGGATGCTGGAAGACCCGCCGGTCAACTTCGCCATCTCGACCCGCGGCGACAAGCCCGGCGTGGACCACCTGGGCATCCAGGTGGGCACGGCCGACGAACTGGCCGCGCTGAAGGACAACGCCGCGCGCGCCGACATGGCGCTGCTGGACGAGGGCGAGACCACCTGCTGCTATGCCCGCAGCGACAAATACTGGGTGACCGACCCGCAGGGCATGGCCTGGGAGCAGTTCCATACGCTGGACAGCATCCCCGTGTTCAGCCAGCCCAAGCCGGCAGCGGCCCAGGCCAGCGCCTGCTGCGCGCCCAAATCCGGCTGCTGCTGACAAGGTGCCGCCATGACGCATGACCCCATCAACGTACTGTTCCTGTGCACGCACAACTCCGCGCGCAGTATCCTGGCTGAAGCCACGCTCAACCACATCGGCCACGGCCGCTT
>CAZUJD010000204.1:0-5771 GCA_964620025.1 uncultured Ramlibacter sp.
TGGCCAGCCCGTCCGTCATCGTGGTGGGCGACGTGGTGGGCGGGATGGCCGCGGCACTGCAAACACCGGCCCAACTGCGCACCGCCTGAGACTTCTGGGCGGTTCAGTCGGCAGCCCGGCGCAGCTACACTCCAGCGCAAACAAGCGCAGCAGGCGGGGCAGGATGCTCGAAAAACTCAACGAATTGACCGAAGGCCACGGCGCCCTCAAACCGGGCCGCGGACTGATCACCGGTGTCATTGCCCTGAGCCTGGGCATCCTGTGCTTTCTGGGTGTGCTGGCCTTTCACTTCCCCGAATACCTGACCACACCCCAGCTGCGCAAAAGCTACGACGTGGAGGTGATCCGCAAGCTCATGTTCGGGGCGCTGGTGCTCGCGGGCGGCCTGTCGCTGGTCAACGTGATCTTCAACCGCGCACGCTGGCTGTCGTCCTTTGCGTTTGCGCTGGTGGCGCTGTCGGCCCTGCTGGGCGGACACAAGGTCGAGGTCAACCCCAACTTCCCCGACAACACACCGTATATCGGGCTGGACTGGTTCATCCTGGACCTGCTGGGTTCGTCGCTGATCTTCATCTTCATTGAAAAACTGTTTGCGCTGCGGCGCGACCAGCCGGTGTTCCGCCCCGAATGGCAGACCGACTTCCATCACTTCATCGTCAACCACATGATCGTGGGCTTTGTGCTGCTGGCCACCAACCTCATGGTGCACAAATTCTTTGGCTGGGCCAGCCGTGACGGCGTGCGCGGCTGGGTGCAGGGCCTGCCGTTCTGGGTGGGTGTGCTGCTGATCGTGCTGGTGGCCGACCTGGTGCAGTACTGGACCCACCGGGCCTACCACGAGGTACCGCTGCTGTGGCGTCTGCACGCGGTGCACCACAGCGTCAAGAGCATGGACTGGATGGCCGGCTCGCGCCAGCACATTGGCGAACTGCTGATCACGCGCACGCTGGTGCTGGCGCCCATCTATGTACTGGGCTTTTCCAAGGAAGTGATCGACGCCTACATCGTGATCGTGGGCTTTCAGGCCGTGTTCAACCATGCCAACGTCAGCGTGCGCCTGGGCCCGCTGCGCTATGTGGTCGTCACGCCCAACTTCCACCACTGGCACCACAGCCAGGACCAGGAGGCGCTGGACAGGAACTACGCTGCGCATTTTGCCTTCCTGGACTACCTGTTCGGCACTGCCGTCAAAAGCACCAAGCTGTGGCCGGAACGCTATGGCGTGCTGGGCGACTATGTACCGAACGGGTTCGTGAGGCAGTTCAAGTTTCCGTTCACCTGGAAAGGCTGAGCCACGCTTATCGGGTCCACGGCGCGAAGACGATCAGGTTGAACAGAAAGTGCCCCAGCACCAGCGGCCACAGGCTGCGGTAACAGCTGTACATGCGCGCCGAAACAATGCCATACCAGAAGGTGGCCAGGATGCCACCGGGCCCCTGCTCCGAGTGCGCCAGGGCGAAGACCACCGACGTCACAAGCACATAAGCAGTCCGGCGCCAGCGCGATGAAACAACGGCTTCGGCGTACAGCCAGGGGAGCGCGCGGTACACCAGCTCCTCCGCCAGCGCAGCGGTAGCAGCCAGGTAGATCGACACCAGCCATGCGCCGACAGGAGCCCCGGGAATGGCTTGCTGTATCTGGAAAGTACAGCACTGGCCCCAGAACAAGAGGCCCAACACCCGGCTGACGGGCCAGGTCCAGGCCAGTAGCACAAGCGCGAGGAAGATCGTTGGACCAGACGCCAGTGCGCGGTGGTGGCCATTCGCAAGCCCCAGCCCGCAATCAGCAGCACCGATGCTCGCGGGGCGCAGCACAAGGTACCAACCCAACGAGGGCACCGCCACGAAGTGAACCGTATCGACCAGCCAGAACGCAGCCACCGCCTCGTTGAACAGCCGTGCCGTGTAGAAGTGATTAAGCAACGACAGCGCGACGAATGGAAAGATCGCCACCAGTACCGCCTGCCGTCTATCCAGCTGAAACCTCATGCAGCCCCCTGTTTCAGCCAGTGTGCACGCAGACATGCATATGCGCGCCCCGCACTGGTGCGGCTAGAGAACTTGTTCACACCAGTACTTCACGCTGCCTGCGGATAATCCACCCGCATGCCCTCTTCCAACTCCTTTGACGCCATCATCATCGGCGCCGGCGCCGCCGGCCTGTTCTGCGCCGGGGTGGCTGGCCAGCGCGGCCTGAAGTTGCTGGTGCTGGACCACAGTGACAAGGTGGCCGAGAAAATCCGCATCTCGGGTGGCGGCCGCGCCAACTTCACCAACCGCGACCTGGACCCGCGCGCACCGCAGCGCCACTTCATCAGCGACAACCCCAACTTCTGCCGCTCGGCACTGGGTCGCTACACGCCGCAGCAGTTCATGGCGCTGATGCAGCGCCACGGCATCGCCTTTCATGAAAAGCACAAGGGCCAGCTGTTTTGTGACCGCTCGGCCGAAGACCTGATCCAGATGCTGCTGCGCGAATGCGAAGCGGGCGGCGTGACGCGCTGGCAGCCCTGCGGTGTGCAGGCCATCCGCCACAAGGCGCAGGGCTATGAGGTGGACACGGCACAAGGCACGGTGCTGTCGCGCAGCGTGGTGGTGGCCACGGGCGGCCTTTCCATCCCCAAGATCGGTGCCACCGATTTTGGCTACCGCATCGCCAAACAGTTTGGCCTGAAACTGGTGGAGCCGCGTCCCGCCCTGGTGCCGCTGACCTTTGACGGCGACGCCTGGGCGCCCTATGCGCAGCTGGCCGGGCTGGCGCTGCCGGTGCAGATAGAGACCGGTACCAAAAAGACCCGCATGGCCTTTGACGAAGACCTGCTGTTCACCCACCGGGGCCTGAGCGGCCCGGCGGTGCTGCAGATTTCCAGCTACTGGCAGCCCGGCACACCGCTGTGGGTCAACCTGGCGCCCGGGGTGGATCTGGGCGCCGCCCTGGCGCGGGCCAAGGCGGCGTCGCGCAAGCTGATTGCCAACGAGCTGGCCACCCTGGTGCCGTCGCGTCTGGCCGACGCCTGGGCGGGTCAGGACCCAGCCTGGCAGCGCCCGGTCAATGAAGCGACCGACAAGGCCCTGGCGGCCCTGGCCGCCCGGCTGGCGCACTGGGAGCTGCTGCCGTCCGGCTCCGAGGGCTACCGCAAGGCCGAGGTCACGGCCGGCGGGGTGGACACGCGCGAGCTGTCGTCCCAAACCATGGAATCGCGCCAGCCGGGGCTGTATTTCGTGGGGGAGGTGGTGGACGTGACGGGCTGGCTGGGGGGCTACAACTTCCAGTGGGCCTGGGCCAGCGGCCATGCCTGCGCCATGGCCCTGCCCGGGCCCGCCCAGCCCCAGACTTGATCCATGCAGAAAAAGCGTTATAATTCAAGGCTTTGCTGGCAAACCCCCACGGCCTGATCACCATTCAGTGGGGGACATCAGCGGTTACGGAGCACGGGCTGATCTTCCCTTGACCCCTCTGGCCGCACAAATCTGGAATTCATTCGCTAAATGACCACCATCCGCGTTAAAGAAAACGAGCCGTTTGACGTCGCGCTGCGCCGCTTCAAGCGCACCATTGAAAAGCTGGGTCTGCTGACCGACCTGCGCGCCCGCGAGTTCTACGAAAAGCCGACCGCCGAGCGCAAGCGCAAGAAGGCTGCTGCCGTCAAGCGCCACTACAAGCGCGTTCGCAGCATGCAACTGCCCAAGAAGTTGTACTGATCACCTGCCCTCGCGGCAACCGACAAAAGCCTGCCTGGGGACGCTCAAGCAGGCTTTTTCATTGGCCCCACCGGAAACACACCATGAGCCTCAAAGACCAGATCACCGACGACATGAAGGCCGCCATGCGCGCCAAGGACAGCGAGCGCCTGGGCACCATCCGCCTGCTCACCGCCGCCATGAAGCAAAAGGAAGTGGACGAACGCGTCGAACTGGACGATGTGGCCGTGATTGCCATCGTCGACAAGATGCTCAAGCAGCGCAAGGACAGCATCGACGCCTTCGTCAAGGCCGGCCGCCAGGACCTGGCCGACAGGGAAATTGCCGAAAGCAAGGTGTTGCAGGTGTACCTGCCGGCGCGGCTGTCGGCCGACGAAGTGGCTGCCGAGGTGAAAGCCATCGTGGCCGAACTGGGTGCCAAGGGTCCGGGCGACATGGGCAAGGTCATGGGCGCCGTCAAAGCCAAACTGGCCGGCAAAGCCGACATGGGTCAGGTCAGCACCGCAGTGAAAGCAGCTCTGGCGGGTTGATTCCAGTGCCACCGCGGAACCGGCTCCGCCGGGCCGCTGGTGGCGCCCCCTTGAGGGGGAGACGCCGAAGGCGGCTCGGGGGTGGGCCTAACTCCCGGCAACCTTCATGCGATTGACGAGGATCGAGCCCACGGTCTTCGCGCCGTAGTTGTAGGCATCAGCACCCACGGCTTCAATGCCCTTGAGCATGTCTTTCAGGTTGCCAGCGATGGTGATTTCCTGCACCGGGTAGGCAATGCGGCCGTTTTCCACCCAGAAACCGCTGGCCCCGCGCGAATAGTCGCCGGTCACGTAATTCACACCCTGGCCCATCAGTTCGATGACGAACAGGCCCGTGCCCAGCTTTTTCAGCATGGCGTCCAGATCGTCACCGGCGCGCGTCAGGCGCGAGGTCAGCGTGAGGTTGTGCGATCCGCCGGCATTGCCGGTGGTCTTCATGCCGAGCTTGCGCGCGGAATAGGTGCTCAGGAAGTAGCCTTCAACCCGCCCGGCGTCCACCACCTTGCGGGCCCGGGTGCGCACGCCTTCTTCGTCAAACGGCGCGCTGCCCTTGCCGCGCAGCACATGTGGGTCTTCGGTGATGTCGATGTGCCCGGGAAACACCGGCTTGCCCAGCGAATCGAGCAGGAAGCTGCTTTTGCGGTACAGCGCACCACCGCTGACGGCCTGCACAAAGCCGCCCAGCAGGCCGGCGGCCAGCGGTGACTCGAACAGCACGGGGCATTCGGTCGTCGCGATCTTGCGGGCTTTCAGGCGGCTCAACGCCCGCTCGGCCGCGTAGCGGCCCACCGCCTGGGCACTGGCCAGTTCACCGGCGCTGCGCATGGAGCTGTACCACGCGTCGCGCTGCATGCCGTCGCCACGCCCGGCAATGGGGGCCACCGAAATGCTGTGGCGCGAGCTCTCATAGCCACCCCGGAACCCACGGGTGTGGGCGCTGAAAAAATGGCTTTGCTGGGCCGATTCGCCCGCGCCCTCGCTGTTGGTGATGCGCTTGTCGGTCTTGAGGGCCGCGGCCTCGCATTCCAGCGCCAGCCGCGCGGCCTCTTCGCTGTTGACAGCCCAGGGATGGAACAGGTCCAGGTCGGGCTGGTCGGCCGGTTGGGCGATGTCGGCGGCGTCGGGCAGGCCGGCCACCGGGTCTTCGGCTGTGAACCGGGCGATGTCCCAGGCGGCCTGCACCGTCTGCTCGATGGCGGCTGGGGAAAAGTCGGACGTGCTGGCATTGCCGCGGCGATGGCCCACGTACACGGTCACGCCCAGCGACTTGTCGCGGTTGCGTTCGACGGTTTCCAGTTTGCCCTTGCGCACCGACACGCTCAGGCCGCAGCCCTCAGACGCCTCGGCGCCGGCATCGGTGGCGCCAAGCTTGCGGGCATGGGCCAGCGCCTGGTCAACCAGGTGTTCAAACTGCGTACGGGTGTAGGCAAAGCCACTGTCGGCTCGGGGAGCGGGTTTGTTCATATCGACGGCTATGATACTTGTCGCTGTGCACCTGGCAGGCCACACTCACACTTATCCCCACCATGTCACGCAAACC
>CAZUJD010000205.1:0-5696 GCA_964620025.1 uncultured Ramlibacter sp.
GAGTCATGAATCCGGCTAGGAAACAGGAAGTTGTCTGGTTTCAATGCCGCATGCTTGATCCACGCCTGTAAAGCATCTCGGGTTGCTGCCGTGATTTCGAACTGAACCGGCCGCTGGGTCTTGTGCTGCATCACGATGGCGCGGCTTGCTACCTGGTCGCCATGACAAACGTCCCGGACCTTGAGCGCGACCAGATCGCACCCGCGCAGCTTGCTGTCGATACCCATGTTGAGGAGCGCAAGTTCCCGAATACGCCCCTCTATCTGGAACCGGACACGCAGCGCCCAGATGTCCTTGGGCTTGAACGGCGCCTTTTGGCCGATGATCTTGCCTTTGTTCCACGGCTCACGTTGGGTGGTGTTTCCTACTGCTTCCATGATGGACTCCCATCGAGTTGAGGGGCACGTAGGATGCGCCGAGAACCGCCGGCGGACTACGATCTTGGTTTACAAGCGGGCTAGAACGGCTGGTCAGAGTCAGCTTGTGGCACGCCCCGGGTAGACACTGATCCGGCCAGGTGCGGACGGTAGCGTGGAAAGCGCAGAGTGGACACCATGTGCCGACGGGTTTCCCAGCCTTGTTATTACCTTTGGAATACCAGAGATTCAGGAATTTCCAGGCCCTAGCCTCAGCCCCTCGCCAGCTCCACAAAGGCCTGCAGGTAATCCACATCGCCATCCGATTCACGCAGGCCCAGGAAAATCTGTTTCTTGAGGCCGTGCCGGCCCAGGCGCACGGGCACGATGTCCATGCGTTCGGCGTACTCCTCGATTAGCCAGCGCGGCAGTGCCGTGACACCACGGCCGCTGGCCACCATCTGCAGCAGGATGTCGGTGGTCTCGATGGTTCGGTGCTGGCGCGGCGCGATGCCTGCGGGCGTAAGGAACTGGTTGAACACGTCCAGCCGCTCGGGTGCCACGGGGTAGGTGATGAGGATCTCCTGCGCCAGCTGTTTTGGCAGCACATGGGTCGCCCCGGCCAGCGTGTGGCTGCGCGGGACGACGAGCACCTGTTCGTAGTCGAACACGGGCTCGAAACGCAGGCCGGGTTTGAACAAGGGGTCGGGCGTGACCAGCAGGTCGATCTCAAAACCGAAGAGCGCGCCGATGCCGCCGAACTGGAATTTCTGCTTCACGTCCACGTCCACATCGGGCCAACGCGCGAGGTAGGGGGCCACGAGCTTGAGCAGCCACTGGTAGCAGGGGTGGCATTCCATGCCGATGCGCAGCGTGCCGCGTTCACCCTCGGCGTATTGCCGCAGGCGTTCTTCGGCCTGGTCCAATTGCGGCAGCACACGGTTCGCCACCGCCAGCAGGTACTCACCCGCCTGAGTGGGGATGAGCTGGCGCCCTTCGCGCAGCCAGATGGCCGTGCCCAGCAGCGACTCCAGCTTTTTCACTGAATGGCTCAGGGCTGACTGGGTCAGGCACAGGGTGTCGGCGGCGGCCGTCAACGAACCCTGTTTGGCGACTTCCTGCACGATGGCCAGATGGATGCGTTCCAGCATATATGAGCCAATCTCATGGATGATTGAAATAAGACCATTTTACGTAGTGGGTCTGCTTGCCTAGGATGCCGAGCTTCGACATCACACACACGATAGGCAACAACAACATGGCCCTGATCCACAACCTAGGCTTCCCCCGTATCGGCGCCAAGCGTGAACTCAAATTCGCCCTGGAGTCCTATTGGAAAGGCGAGTCCTCGCGCGCAACCCTGCAGGCCACGGGCGCCCAGCTGCGCCAGCGCCACTGGCAGCAGCAGGCCGGGCTGGACCTGGTGCCCGTGGGCGACTTCTCTTTCTACGACCAGGTGCTGGACATGAGCTTTACGCTGGGCAATCTGCCCGAGCGCGTGCGGGGTTTCCACGGCGAAGCCCTGGACAACTACTTCCGCATCGCACGGGGCCGTTCTGCCGTCGGGACCGACGAGCACAGTGCCTGCTGCGGTGGTGTGGCCGCGGGCGAGATGACCAAGTGGTTCGACACCAACTACCACTACATCGTGCCGGAGTTCACGGCCGCGACCGAATTCAAGCTCGATGCCTCGCGCCTGCTGGCACAGCTGGCCGAAGCCAAGGCCCAGGGTGTGAAGGTCAAGCCGGTCATCGTCGGGCCCGTCACTTACCTCGCCATCGGAAAAGCCAAGGATGATTCCGACAAGCTGGCCCTGCTGCCTCGCCTGCTCGACGTCTATGCCCAACTGCTGGAGACCCTGGCCGCGCAGGGCGTGACCTGGGTGCAGATCGACGAGCCCCTGCTCGTGACCGAGCTCGATGCTGACTGGCAACACGCCTACAACACGGCCTACCACCAGCTCAAGAGCTGCAAGGTCCAGCTGCTGTTGGCGACCTACTTCGGTCCCCTGCTGGAGAATGGCTATCTGGCTGCCAACCTGCCCGTGGCCGGCTTGCACATCGATGCGGTCCAGGGCCGTGACGACGTGCTGCCCGTGCTGAATCTGTTGCCGGCGCACAAGGTGCTGTCGCTGGGGGTGATCAGCGGCCGCAATATCTGGAAGACCGATCTGAACGCGGTGCTCGACTGGCTGGAGCCGCTCAGCGCACGCCTGGGTGACCGCCTGTGGATCGCCCCCACGTGTTCGCTGCTGCATGTACCGGTAGACCTGGACAATGAACAGAAGCTCGATGCCGAGGTGAAATCCTGGCTGGCCTTTGCGCTGCAGAAACTCGATGAACTGCAAGTGCTGGGCACCGCCCTGCGTGAGGGGCGCGCTGCGGTGCAAGACGCGCTTACCACCAACCAGGCCGCGCTGGTTGCACGGCGCACTTCACCGCGTGTGCACAACCCGGCTGTGCAGGCCGCCGTGGCCACGATCAGCGACAGCCTGGGCCAGCGTGAACACAACTATGCCCAGCGCGCACCCAAGCAGGCCGCCCTGCTGCAACTGCCCGTCTACCCGACCACCACCATCGGCTCCTTCCCGCAGACGGCCGAGATCCGCCATGCACGCAGCGAGTTCAAGGCCGGCCGCCTGGACGAGGCCGGCTACCAGGCTGCGATGAAAAAGGAGATTGAACGCAGCGTGCGCGAGCAGGAGGCCCTGGGCCTGGACGTGCTGGTGCACGGCGAGGCCGAGCGCAACGACATGGTGGAGTACTTTGGTGAGCAGCTTGAGGGCTATGCCTTCAGCCAGTTCGGCTGGGTGCAGTCCTATGGTTCGCGTTGCGTGAAGCCGCCCATCCTCTTCGGTGACATCAGCCGCCCCAAGGCGATGACGGTGGAGTGGATACGCTACGCGCAATCGCTCACGGCCAAGCCCATGAAAGGCATGCTCACGGGCCCGGTGACCATCCTCAACTGGTCCTTTGTGCGTGACGACCAGCCGCGTGCGCTGTCCTGCAAACAGCTGGCGCTGGCTATCCGCGAGGAGGTGCTGGACCTGGAGCGGGCCGGCGTGCAAGTGATCCAGATCGACGAGGCCGCGCTGCGCGAAGGCCTGCCGCTGCGTCGTTCTCAATGGAAGGTCTATCTGGACTGGGCGGTGGAGTCCTTCCGCATCACGGCCAACGGCGTGCGTGACGAGACGCAGATCCACACCCATATGTGCTATTCGGAGTTCAACGACATCATTGCCTCGATCGCCGACATGGATGCCGATGTCATCACCATCGAGACCTCACGTTCGGACATGGAGCTGCTAGATGCCTTCGACCACTTCAAGTACCCGAACGAGATCGGCCCCGGCGTCTACGACATCCACTCACCCAACATCCCGACGCAGGAACACATGGTGCAGCTGATGCGCAAGGCCGCCGAGCGCATTCCGGCCGAACGCCTCTGGGTGAACCCGGACTGTGGCCTCAAGACCCGGCAGTGGTCCGAGGTGTTGCCGGCGCTGACGCATATGGTGGGCGCGGCGCGTCAGCTGCGCGCCACCGTCGCAGCCTAGGACGTATACTGAACTCGCCTCGCGGTTTCCTGCCCAACAGCAGGAATGAAAAGGGAACGACAGAGGGATGGACACTCCATCCAAGCTGTGGCTGCCCCCGCAACTGTGATCGGTGAGTCCGCTGCCTGACAACCACTGGCTATATGCCGGGAAGGCCGCAGCGGACGACGACCCGAGAGCCAGGAGACCTGCCACGGGGCGATGTGATTGTGCATGGGGCGGGGTGTCCTCGAGCAAGATCGGTGGTGCTTCGTCCTGCCTTCGTCTTCCGCGCGCCTGCGTCTTCGGGTCAGCGCGTGTGGCCGTGTCCGCGTGCGTTGCGCCTGGTTTTGCCGTGCTCCCGCCTTCTTAACCGGAGGAAGCACCTTGTCTGTACTCGTTGAGCCCGAAACGTCCGCGCCCGCGGACACCCCCAACATGTCCCTGGTCGTGGTCGACATGGTCTGGCCCGATCAATCCAACCACCACGGCACCCTGTTCGGCGGTGCGGCCCTGTCCATGCTCGACCGCATGGCCTTCATCGTGGGCAGCAAGGTGCTGCGTGGTTCCGTGGTCACGGCCGCGGTGAGCAGGCTGGACTTTGCCGCGCCAGCGCCCGCGGGCCATCTGGTGGAGTGCCGCGCCGAGGTGTTGCAGCGGGGCCGCCGGTCCGTCACCGTAGACACCCGCCTGATCGCCGAAGACCTGCTCAGCGGTGCACGTACCCACTGCCTCTCGGGTGAGTTCGTGATGGTGCGCCAGGCTGACGAGGCGCCCGCCGATGCAGCTGAGGCAGCCGAGGTGGCGCAGGCCAGGCATGAGGCCGGTGCCGAAAACACGGCCATGGCCTGCGCCACCGTGGCTGAGATCGTCTTCCCTGGCCATGTGAACCACCGCGGCGTGCTGCACGGCGGTCCCGCCATGGCCTGGATGGCCAAGGCCGGTTTCGTGGCCGCCACGCGCCAGGTGCGTCGACCCGTGGTGATGGCGGGCACCGAACAGCTGGACTTCGTCGCCTCGGCGAGGGTGGGGGATGTGGTCGAGGTCACGGCCCGCGTTATCGGCACCGGCCGGCGCTCCATCCGTGTGCAGGTAGATATGTGGGCTGAGTCGTCGAGTAGCGGCGAACGCCGGCTCTGCGCCTCGGCCCCGCTGACTTATGTGGCCATCGAGGCTTGAGATCTCGCCGCTGCTGCCCGTGCACCGTGGTGCGCTGGGCCTGCACCTGCTGGCCCTCCCGGCCGAGCACCGGTACTCTCGCTTCGGCGCCACGCTCAGCGACGAGGCCCTGCTGCGCTGGGTGGCTCGCTTGGCCTGGGAGCGGCAACGATGCTGGGGGGCTTGGCTTCCGGGAGACCTAGGCTTGGTCGCCGTGCTTCAGCTCACCCCCACACGCCGGCTTGGCAGTTGGGAACTTGCCCTCACAGTGGCCGCCGCCCTGCATGGTCGGGGCGTGGGCACGACCCTGCTAGCTACGGCCTTGGGTCAGATGCCCGACGTACGGCAACTGGTATGCCAGCACGGCCACGCGGCCGTCTACGCCATGGCAAAGCGGCTAGGCTATGGTGTGCAGTGGCAGGGACAGCAACTGAGGTTGGCAACAGCAGCACCGCACAGCACGGTCCCGGCAACTCCGAAACGGGCTGGTAGGCGCTGATTCAATATCTGCTTTAGCAAGGAGCGAAGGTTCAACAACGCTAATTCATGGGCCCCGATAGCGGCCACCCAGTCAGCGAGCTGCTCAGTGACTGGTGTCGATGGCAGCAGTCATTGACGCTCCGAAATCAAGTGACTGCAGCCAGCC
Source organism: uncultured Ramlibacter sp. (assembly GCA_964620025.1). Taxonomy (GTDB): domain Bacteria; phylum Pseudomonadota; class Gammaproteobacteria; order Burkholderiales; family Burkholderiaceae_C; genus RAM1. The sequence goes on from CAZUJD010000205.1 coordinate 5,696, forward strand.
T
>CAZUJD010000206.1:0-5685 GCA_964620025.1 uncultured Ramlibacter sp.
AGCTGCCGGGCTTGCGCAGCTGGTCGTCGGGACCCAGCATGGTGGCCAGGGGCGCGATCTCGGACTGGCCGTACAGGTTCCAGAAGCCCACCCCGGGCAGGCGGCGGGCCAGCTCGCGCAGCACCTCCACCGGCATGATGGACGCGCCGTAGTAGCCCTTGCGCAGCACTGACAGGTCAGTGGCGTCGAACAGCGGCGAGCGCAGCAGCGCGATCCACACCGTGGGCGGCGCAAAGAACGAGGTGATGCGGTGGCGCGCCAGCAGCGGCAGCAGGTTTTCCGGCACCGGCTTGGCGGTGATGATGCTGGTGGCGCCCACGTACACGCAGGGTCCGAAGAACACATCCAGCTGGGCGCAGTGGTACAGCGGCAGCGCATGCAGCATCACATCGCCGGTGGCAATGCTGGCGTCCACCGCGCAGCTGGCGTACTGCCAGATCACGGCGTCGTGCGTGAGCATGGCACCCTTGGGCATGGATTCGGTCCCGCTGGTATAGACGATCTGCGCCAGGTCGGTGCTGGCCAGCTGGGGCGCGGCCGGCGGCGCATCTGCCGTGGCAGCCAGCGCGTGAAACGAGGTCATGCCCGCCACCGGCTCCGACGGGTCTTCCGAAGGCAGCCAGATGAACTGGCGCACCGCTGTGTCCAGCGCGGCGGCACTGCGCGCCAGGTCGGCCAGGCCTGAATCGGTGGCCAGTGTCTGTGCCTGCGCATGGCGCAGGATGTAGGCCACCTCTTCCGCCTTGAGCATGAAGTTGATCGGCACCAGCACCGCGCCCAGGCGGGCCAGCGCAAAACGCAAGGCCGCAAAGCCGTGGGAGTTGCGGGCCAGCACAGCCACGCGGCTGGCATGCCCCACGCCCATGCCCGCCAAACCGGCGGCCAAGCGGTCCACCAGCGCGTCAAATTCGGCAAAGGTCCAGCAGGTGTCGCCACACAGGATGGCCGGCTTGCCCGGCAGGCGGCGCGCGGTGCGGCGCAGCAGGTCGGCAATCGTCTGGCGGCGGATGGCGGGGTCCATGGTGTCTCCTTGTGTGGTTGCGAGATGTTCAGCCCAGGGCCTGTGCCAACCGGGCCATGTCCGTAAAGATATGCGCGGCCCCCGCCTGGCGCAATGCATCCGGCGCATCATGACCGGCCCCGGCCGGGCTGTAGCCAAACACCGTGGCGCCCGCGGCCACGCCGGCCGTCACGCCGGTCACGGTGTCTTCCACCACCGCGCAGCGGCGCGCGTCCACGCCCAGCGCAGCGGCGGCGGCCAGGTAGACGTCGGGCGCGGGCTTGGAGCGCGGCATCTCATGGCCGCTGAAGATGCGCCCCGCAAAGTAAGACATCAGTCCGCACTTGTCCATCTGCAGCTCGACCTTGAACCGGTCAGCGCCGCTGGCGCAGGCAATGCGGCCGCCCGTCATGGCGTGGATCTGCGCCACGGCTTGCACGGCACCGTCGATCGGCTTGACGTCACGCTCCAGGCCGGCGTTGCGGCGCTGGCGAAAGCGCAGCATCCAGTCGTCGGTGATCCGGTGGCCGGTGCGGGCCTCGATCAGCGCGGTCTCGTCCTTGACCGCCTTGCCTACAAAGATGCGCATGCATTCGGCGGGCGTGAGCTTCCAGCCCAATTCTTCGAGCATGTCACGCAACACGCCATTGGTGATCGGCTCGCTGTCCACCAGGACGCCGTCGCAGTCAAACAGCACCGCGTCGAATCTCATCGGATATCCCCATCCACATAGAGCCAGCGGCCCTGTTCCTGAACGAATCGGCTGCGCTCATGCAGCCGCACCCCGCGCCCGGCCACGCGGTAGCGTGCCACGAACTCCACCTCGGCATGGCTGGCGTCCAGCACCTGGTAATCACGCACTTCCAGGCCCAGCCAGCGCGTGCCCGGCACCGGTGCGACGTCGGCCGGGCAGGTGTCGGGATGCCAGCTGGCGCGCAGGTAGTCCTGACGACCCAGCACGAAGGCACTGTAGCGCGAGCGCATGAGCGCCTGGGCGTCGGGGGCAGGCTGGCCGGTGTCCAGGTAACGGCCGCAACACGCGGCCAGCGCCAGGGGCTTTCCTCGCGCATCGATGGCACCACAGGGACAGGCATCGGTCATGGCGGGCCTACTTTCTCCAGAATGCCGACGTGAACAGCACCAGCACGGCCAGCAGCTCCAGGCGCCCCAGCAGCATCGCAAAGGTGCAGACCCAGGTCTGGAAATCGGTCAGTACACCAAAGGTGGAGGCCGGCCCTACCAGGCCGAGACCGGGGCCGATGTTGTTGACGCAGACGATCACGGCCGAAAACGCCGTGACCACATCCAGCCCCGAGGCGAGCATCAGCATGGACAGACCGACGATGCTGGCGCCATAGATCAGCATGTAGGCCATGACGGCGGCGATCACGCTGGACGGGATGTTGCGCCCGTTGAGCGTGACCGGGTTGACCACACGCGGATGGATGATGCGCACCAGCTCGCGGCGCGCCTGCTTGACCAGCAGGATCATGCGGACCATCTTGATGCCGCCGCCGGTGGAGCCGGCGCAGGAGGCAAAGCAGCCCAGGAACACCAGCAGCACGGGCCCGAAGGCCGGCCACAGCGCGTAGTCGGTCGATGAATACCCGGTGGTGGTAGCCAGCGACACGGTCTGGAACGCCGCGGCGCGCAGTGCTTCGGGAAAGCTTGCATGGGTACCCTGCGTGGCCAGCAGCAGGCTCAGCACGACCACTGATGCGGCCAGCACGGTGAAGTAGGCCCGCACCTCTGAATCAGCGGCCAGCGTGCCCAGGGATCGGGTGCGCCAGACGATGAAGTAGCGTGCAAAGCTGATGCCCGCCAGCGCCATGAACACAATGGCCACCAGTTCGATGTGCAGCGAGCCCCAGTAGGCAAAGCTGGCGTCATGCGACGACAGCCCGCCCAGCCCCATGGTGGTGCACATGTGCATGAAGGCGTCAGCCCAGCTCATGCCAGCCCAGCGGTAAGCCAGCAGGCAGGCAGCCGACAGGCTGAAATAGATGCTCCACAAGCCGCGTGCGGTCTCCGCGATGCGCGGCGTCAGCCGGGTGTCCTTCATGGGCCCCGGCGTTTCGGCCCGGTACAGCTGCACCCCGCCCAGGCCCAGCAGCGGCAGGATGGCCACCACCAGCAGCATGATGCCCAGGCCGCCGATCAGCTGCAGGAAGCAGCGCCACACGTTGACCGACACCGGCAGCGTGTCCAGCCCCGACAACACCGTTGCGCCGGTGGCGGTCAGCGCGCTCATGGCCTCGAAGCAGGCGTCCGTCCAGCTCAGGCCGGGGATGGTGGCCATGAGCGGCAGGGCCGAGCACACCGTCAGCGTGACCCACACCAGATTCACCAGCAGGATGCCGTCGCGCGGCTGCAGCTCGCGCCGGTGGCGCTGGGTGGCCCGCCACAGCAGCCAGCCGGCGGCCGCCGTGCTGGCAAAGGCCAGCAGCCACACGCCGGGCAGGCCGCGGTCGTCCAGCGCCCACGACCAGGCCAGCGGGACCAAAAAGGCGGGCGCGAACATCATCAGCACGCGGGACAGCACGGCCAGAACGGGCAGGAAGCTGTCCATACTGCTGCCTGTCAGAAGAAGGTTGCGCCCACCTGGAACAGGCGTTCGACGTCGCGCACCATGCGCTTGTGGGGCAGGAAGAAGATCACGTGGTCATTTTCGGCAATGACCGTATCGTGGTGCGGCATCAGCACCTCGCAGCTGCGCCCCTGGCCGCGCACCAGCGCCGCGCAACGTGCGCCTTCGGGCAGCCGGAGCTCATCTATGCGCCGGCCCACCAGCCTGGAGGTGCGTGCATCGCCCCGGGCCACACCTTCCAGTGCCTCGGCGTCGCCGCGGCGCAGGCTGTGTACCGCCGCCACGTCACCACGACGCACATGGGCCAGCAGTTCGCCGATCACGGTCTGCGCGGGCGACACCGCAATGTCGATGGTGCTGCCCTGCATCAGGTCCGCATAGGCACGGCGGTTGATCAGCGCCAGCACGCGCGTGGCACCCATGCGCTTGGCCAGCATGGCCGACAGGATGTTGTCCTCGTCGTCGCTGGTCAGTGACATGAACAGGTCCAGTCCGCCAACGTTTTCTTCGGTCAGCAGGTCTTCGTCGGCGCAGTCGCCATGCATGACCAGCACGTCCGAGGGCAGTTCGGTGGCCAGGCGCTCGCAGCGCGCCCGGTCGCGCTCGATGATCTTGACATTGCAATGGCCATGCAGCCGCTGGGCCAGACGCAAGCCGACCTTGCCACCGCCGGCAATCATCACGCGGTGCACCGGCTTCTCAAGGTTGTGGATGGCCGCCAGCGCGAAGCGGATCTTCTCCTTGTCGGCCAGCACAAAAACTTCGTCGCCGGGCAGCACGCGGGTCTGCGCGTCCACCGGCACCTCGGTGTCGTTGCGGTACAGCGCCACCACGCGCATCTGCGCGGCAGGAAAGCGTTCGCTGATTTCGCCCACGGCATGGTCCACCAGCGGGCTGCCGGCCACCGCGCGCACGGCCACCAGGTGGGCTCGGCCCTGCGAGAACTCCAGCACCTGCAACGCTTCGGGGTAGTCAATGAGCTGCTGGATGTACCGCACCACGGACTCTTCGGGGCAGATCACGTGGTCCACCGAAAAACCCGTCTTGCACAGCAGTTCGCCACCTTCCGGGAATTCGGGCGAGCGCAGCCGCGCGATGGTGGTGGGGATGCTGAACATGTCGTGGGCGATCTTGCAGGCCACGAGATTGGTCTCGTCCAGCGCGGCGCACGCGATCAGCATGTCGGCATCCGCAGCGCCGGCGCGGCGCAGCACGGAAGGCTCGACGCCGTTGCCCTGCACGCCGCGCAGGTCCAGGCGGTCTTCCAGGTCGCGCAGCCGGTCGGCCGCAGGGTCGATGAGCGTGATGTCGTTCTGTTCGGACACCAGGCTGGCCGCCACACTTTCACCGACGCGGCCGGCCCCCAGGATGATGATTCTCATGATGTGGCGCCATCATAGCGAGCCACCCCTGCCCTGTCACAGGGCGCGCTGGATGATGATTTTCTGCACGTCGGACGTGCCTTCGTAGATCTGGCACACACGCACGTCACGGTAGATGCGCTCGACCGGGAAGTCCGCCACGTAGCCATAGCCGCCCAGCGTCTGGATGGCGGCGCTGCACACGGCTTCAGCCGCCTCGCTGGCAAACAGCTTGGCCATGGCGGCCTCCTTCAGGCAGGGCTGGCCCGCATCGCGCAGGCTGGCCGCATGCCAGATGAGCTGGCGCGCTGCTTCCAGTTGTGTTGCGCAGTCGGCCAGGCGAAAGCCCACTGCCTGGTGGTTGATGATGGCCGTGCCAAAGCTCTGGCGCTCCTTGGCATAGGCAATCGCCACATCCAGCGCGCTGCGGGCCATGCCCACGCTCTGGGCGGCAATGCCTATGCGCCCGCCTTCGAGTGCGCTGAGGGCGATCCGGTAGCCTTCGCCTTCGGCGCCGATCAGGTTCCCTGCCGGGATGCGGCAGCTGTCAAAGTTGATCTGCGCCGTGTCGCTGCTGTGCTGGCCCAGCTTGTCTTCCAGCCGCGCCACCACATAGCCGGGGGTGTCCGTGGGCACCAGGAAGGCGCTCATGCCCTTCTTGCCAGCGCCCTTGTCGGTCACGGCAATCACAATGGCCACGTCGCCGTTCTTGCCGCTGGTGATGAACTGCTTGACGC
>CAZUJD010000207.1:0-5673 GCA_964620025.1 uncultured Ramlibacter sp.
GAATCACACGGCCAAGGCCCATCCAAACCCATAATGCCGATCATGAACGCACCCCGCTGGAAACCAAGCGTCACTGTGGCCGCCATCATTGAACGTGATGGCCGATTCCTGATGATCGAGGAGCACACGGCCCGCGGTCTGATGCTGAACAACCCCGCCGGCCACCTGGACCCGGGCGAATCGCCTGCCGAAGGCTGCGCGCGCGAGGCCCTGGAAGAAACTGCCTGGCACTTCACGCCGACGGCACTGGTGGGCATCTACCTGTCGCGCTTCACGCGCACGGCGGATGGGGCCGATATCACCTACCTGCGCTTTGCGTTTTGCGGCACGCTGGGCGCACACGAGCCTGACCGGCCGCTGGACGAGGGCATCGAACGCGCCCTGTGGATGACGCCCGACGAGATCCGGGCCTGTGCAGCGCGCCACCGCAGCCCGCTGGTGCTGCGCTGCATGGAGGACTACCTGCGCGGCCAGCGCGCGCCGCTGGACCTGGTCTATACCGAGCCCACGGTCTACGGCCTGATGCGGTAGGGCGCCGCCGCCAGCTGTTTCAGGTCGCCAACCGCTGCAGGTGCCGGCCCGCGCACCAGCGCGCCAGGTTGTCCAGGAACATGGCGGCCACGCGCGCCTCGTTGCCGTCCGAATGTCCAGCAGCGTGGGGGGTCAGCAATACATTGGGCAATGCCCATAATGGTGAATCCTCCGGCAGGGGTTCTGGGTCAAACACGTTCAGGTGGGCGCCCGCCAGCCGCCCGGCCTGCAGGGCCTGGATCAGGTCGGCCTGCACCACCACCTCGCCGCGCGCCACATTGATCAGGTGTGCGCCGGGCGGCAGCAGGGCCAGCGCACGGGCGTCCACCAGGTCCTGGAGCAGCGACGCCTGCTCTTCGGTGTCCAGCACCACGCCCTGGTAGTCGTGGTAGCCCACGCGCAGGAAGCGCATCGAGGTTTGCGTGATGGGCAGCAGGCCGCATTCCAGCGCCGACACCGCCATGCTGGCCCAGTTGTGCGTGTGGATCACGCAGGCCAGCTCGGGCCGGGCCGCGTGCAATGCGCTGTGGATCACGTAGCCGGCCTTGTTGATGCCGTAGTTCAGGGCGCCGAAATCGGGCTTGGCCAGGATGTTGCCGTCCACATCGATCTTGATCAGGCACGAGGCCGTGATCTCCTCGTACATCATCCCGTAGGGGTTGATGAGGAACGCCCCTCCTCGTCGGGCACACGGGCCGATATGTGGTTGGCCATCATGTCCGACAGGCCGTACAGGTCCACCAGGCGGTAGCAGGCGGCCAGGTCCACACGGGCCTGCCATTCGGCGTCAGAGCACCAGTCGCGCATGGACGGGATGGGGAGTACACCGGGGCGGTGGCTCACGGGGTGTCCTTTCTAGGATCTGGATGTCAATCGGCCTTCAGCCGCAGGCGATCGGGCTGACGCCGCTCAATCTGGTACTTGAGCAGTGCGGCGCAGCGGAACACGCCATGCGCAAACTTGCCGTACGGCAGTGTCACGAACAGCGCCATGACCACGCCCAAGTGCACCGCCAGCCAGGCGGCCTGGCCTGCTTGGCCGCGTGCAAACCACAGGGCCAGGCCGGTAAAGCTGGTCAGCGCCAGCAGTGCCATGAAGCCCAGGTCCATGGGGCGCTGGGCCACGTCACCCTGCGCCGGGTTGCGCGCCAGGTTCAGGCGCAAAAGCTGCACCGTGCCCAGCAGCAATACCACGCCGCCGACGGCACCCAGCAATTTGGGAATGCTGGGCAGGTCGTAAGGTGCCGCCCAGCCGAAGGCGTAGTGGTAAAGCGTGGCCACACTGGTGGAAGCAAAACACAGCATGAAGCCGTAGAACGTGAGGTGGTGCGCACGACGGCGCGCCAGCGTCCAGCGGTCGTCCTCGTTGTGGCAGCCCTCGCCGTGACCGCCGTCCAGATAACGCAGGCTCAGCGCATCCCCCGCAGCCTCCGGCCATGCTCCAGGAGCCGGCTCCCGGGGCGGCGACACATCGCGCCAGAAGCGGCGCACCCCCAGCCCCAACGCCAGCACCACAAACAGGAACACCGGCGCAAACAAGCTGACCAGCAGGTTGTGCGGAAAGACCGCATAGAAATTGCCCCCCGGCGGCACGGCGCCCAAACCGACGGTGCGCGCAACAGCCAGCAGCAGGAACAACGCCAGCCCCGCAGCCAGCGCCAGCGCCACCGTCAGGCCGTTGCGCGCATAGAGTGCGCCAAATGCCGTTGGCCACGCATAGTCCGCATAGGTCTGTCCGCGCACACGGGCCATGGCCTGCGGCACATTGACGGCAAACTCGTGCGGCGGCGCGTACTGGCAGGCATGCAGGCAGGCGCCGCAGTTGTGGCACAGGTTGGCCAGGTAATGCACATCAGCCCGGGTGAAGTCCAGCCGGCGCGTCATGGCCGGGAACACCGCGCAAAAGCTCTCGCAGTAGCGGCAGGCATTGCAGATCTGCATCTGGCGCGCGACTTCAGATTGCGCGGCGGTGAAATCAACGGCCTGGGCGACGAGTTGTTCAAGCGGCTGCACGGGCGGCCTCCCTGCCGGCAATGCGGCCAAACACGGTGCCAATCGTCATGCCCACGCCGGCGGTATAGCCCTGGCCCAGCACATTGCCCGCCATGATTTCGCCAGCGGCAAACAGGTTGGGGCTGGGCCGCCCGTCAAAGTGCACCTGCGCCTGTGCATTGACCCGGGCACCGAGGTAGGTGAAGGTGACGCCAGGCTTGAGGGTGTACCCATAGAACGGCGGTGTGTCGATCGGCCGCGCCCAGTGCGTCTTGGGCGGCGTCAGGCCTTCGGTGTGGCAATCATCCAGCACGGCATGATCAAAGGTTCCCTCGCGACAGGCGGCGTTGTAACTGTTGATGGTCTGCATGAAGGCCTCTTCGTCCAGGCCCAGCTGGCGAGCCAGCGCAGGAAGGGTGTCGGCCTGCGCCCCCTTGAACACGGGCGGCATGAAACGGCCCACCGCCTTGGCATCGATGATGCTGTGGCCCACCTGTCCCGGCTGCTGCGCCACCAGCCGGCCCCAGATGGCATAGCGCTTGGGCCAGAAATCCTCGCCCTCGTCGTAAAAGCGCCGGGCGTCGCGGTTGACCATGACCCCCAGCGACACACAGTCCACCCGCGTGACAATGCCGCCGTCGTACAGTGGTGCACGCGCATCAATGGCCACCATGTGCGCCTGGGTCGGATCGCCAATGGCGTCCACGCCCTGGGCGATCAGGTCCTTGAGCAGCGTGCCCTGGTTGTACCGTGTGCCGCGGATCAGGAAGTTGTCGGCTGGCCATTCCCCGGCGGCATTCCGGCCCCAGGCCTCGCGCAGCCATTCGCGGTTGGACTCGAAACCGCCGCTGGCCAGCACACAGGTCCGCGCTTCGATGCGGCCCACCTGTGTATGAGCCGCGACAAACCGGCCTTGCGAGAACTCCAGCTTGTGCACGGGTGTCCCGTAGCGGATGTCCACGCCCAGGGCCGCAGCGCTGCGGTAATAGGCATTGACCAGCGCCTTGCCGCCGCCCATGAAAAACGCGTTGGTTCGGCTCAGGTGCAGCGTGCCCGACAGCGAGGGCTGGAACCGCACACCGTGGCCGCGCATCCAGGGCCGCACCGTGGCGGACTCACGGATCACCATGCGCGCCAGGCCTTCGTTGGTCTTGCCGCCGGTGACCTTGAGCAGGTCCTGCCAGAACTCTTCTTCAGGGTAGGCGTCGGTCAGCACGTCCTGCGGTGCGTCGTGCATGCAGCGCAGGTTGCGCGTGTGCATGGAATTGCCGCCACGCCATTCGACGGGGGCGGCCTCCAGCAACAGCACGCTGGCGCCTGCCTCACGCGCCGTGAGCGCCGCGCAAAGTGCCGCGTTGCCGCCGCCCACCACCAGAACATCCACCAAAGCCATTCCCCCACATGCGGGGACCCGCTGCCCCGAAAGCCTCAGAGTGTGGCCTGCAGACCACCCGCCGGCAATGCGGTGCCGGACAAGGGGGTATCACGAATCGTGATGGAGCGCGGCACCCGTCCACCGGCCCTGGCGCACCAGCGTGCGCGCCACGTCGGCCAGCACCACGCGGGCCGCGAGCGCCGCCGGCGACAGCTCGTCGTCCGACAGGCTGCACAGCGAATTGACGCGACGCACCTGTGCGTCTGCGATCTCGGCCAGGTGAAAACGCGCCTGCGCGTCTGCAAAACGTCCGACGGCGGCCCAGGGTTGCAGCGTGCCGCCCAGGCCGGCGTCCACCGCGTCCATGAGCATGGCCAGCGAATCGATCTCGGCCACCAGGCTGGGCGCAAAGCGCGCGCGGGCAAAGGCGGCATCCAGCGTGCTGCGCAACCCATGCGGGCCGGTAGGCATGATCAGAGGCACGCCCTTGAGCTGCGTCATGCGCAGGCGAACGGGCGCGCCCGTTGCCACGCAGGCACGGGAACGTATGAGGTACAGCTTTTCTTCCAGCAGCGGGGTCACGCTCCAGCGCCTGGCGGGGTGGGTGTCAAACAGCACGGCCAGGTCCAGCTGGCGCGCGTTGAGCATGCTGGACAGATGACCCGACAGGCTTTCGACCATGTGCAGCCGCACGTCGGGGTAGCGCTCGCGCATGGCCCTTATCAGCGGCAGGCCCAGCATGGCTGCGGTGGTGGGCGCCAAACCCACACTGACCGTGCCGCTCAGGCGCGCCTGCTGTGCCGCACGCTGCGCCTGCTGCGCATGGCGCAGGGCCAGCTGCGCCTCACGGAAGAACGCCAGGCCGGCTTCGGTAGGCACCACGCCCTTGGCACTGCGCTGCAGCAGCCGGGTGGCCAGTTCGCCTTCCAGCCGGCTGATCTGCTGGCTCAAGGTGGACTGCACCAGATCCAGGTCGATGGCGGCGCGGCTCATGCTGCCCAGTTCGACCACCCGCACAAAGTAAAGCAGTTGACGCAGTTCCATGTCTGTTGCCGCCTATTTGGGACAACGCCCGGACAGCGCACGCGCTGCCAGGCCCGGTGCGGCCAGCAGTCCGCCGACCGTGGGGGTGTTGGCCGGCGCGCGCACGCAGTCTTCCAGCGCAGCGTCCTGCATGGAATCAGCCAGCGGGTCGCGCGGCTTGCCGCGTCGCAGCTGCTCGTTGGCCATGTCCGCCAGGCTGCGGCGCGGTTGCACGCGGTACGGGCCAGGCAGCAGCGGCAGATTGGGCAGCAGCAGCGGCCGCGGTTCGGCACCGCGTTGCGCGGCGATGCCGCCTGGCGCGATACCGGGCACCCCCCCGGCCACACCGCCGGCCGCCCCGCCAGGCGCCCCCACAGACCCGCCACCGGATACGCCCGCGGGCGTGCCAGCCCCCGCCACTGCGGCCGGCCCCGCAGGCCCCGGTGCCGCCGCGGCCGGACCGGCACTGCCTTGCACCGCTGCGGCCGGACTGGCACGCGGCGGCGCAGGTGCGGGCACCACCACCGCGTTGGCGGCGGCGGGTGATCCAGCTGGAACCGGCACTTCCACCACCGGGGCCTGCAGCCGTTCTGTCGGTTGTGCCACGGGAGCCGGCGCAGCCGGAACCTGGGCAGGAACCGGCACGGCGGGCGACAACGGTTCGGCAACCGGCGGGGCAACGGGGACCGCCATCGGGACGGGTGCTGGTGCTGGTGCCGGTGCCGGTGCCGGTGCCGGTGCCGGTGCCGATGC
>CAZUJD010000208.1:0-383 GCA_964620025.1 uncultured Ramlibacter sp.
CCCTGAGCGTCACGGCGCTGGTGGCGCTGACCGGTGCGGCCGCCATGATCGAAATGGTCTATCACCTTCAGCTCAACTCGGCCCAGGGCAGCACGCTGAAGTTCATGGGAACGGTGCTGGACACCAGGAGCGTGAACAGCTGGTTTGGCGCCATTCTCGTTCTGGGCACGGGCATCGGGCTGTTTGAAATCGCCCGCCGGCAGTTCTCGCGCCAGTGGGGCGAGATCCAGGAATTCATCGAAAAGGAAATCAAGCGCCGGGAGGCATTGCAATGAGCACCTACGCACTTGAACTCAAGGACCTGCGCAAGAGTTTCGGCAAGACCGAAATCATCCGCGGCGTGAACCTGGCGGTGGAGCCGGGCCAGCGCGTGGCCGTGATCG
>CAZUJD010000208.1:393-5657 GCA_964620025.1 uncultured Ramlibacter sp.
AAAATCCACGCTGTTCAACCTCATCAGCGGCCGCTTTGAGCCCACCAGCGGCGACGTGCTGCTCAATGGCCATCGCCTCAACGGCAAGAAGCCCTATGAGATCAACCGCCTGGGCCTGTCGCGCAGCTTCCAGATCACCAACATCTTTCCCAAACTGAGCGTGTTCGAGAACCTGCGCTGCAGCGTGCTGTGGAGCCTGGGCTACAAGTACACGTTCCTGAAATTCCTCGCCGACCTGGACGACGCCAATGACCGCGCGGAAGAGCTCATGGAGATGATCAAGCTGGACAAGAAACGGGACGTGCTTGCCGTGAACCTGACCTATGCCGAGCAGCGTGCGCTGGAAATCGGCATCACCATCGGCGGCGGCGCCGGCGTGATCCTGCTGGACGAGCCGACGGCCGGCATGAGCAAGAGCGAGACCAGCCGCTTCATCAACCTCATCAAGGACGTCACCGTGGGCAAGACCCTGCTGACCGTGGAGCATGACATGGGCGTGGTGTTCGGCCTGGCCGACAAGATTGCGGTGGTGGTCTATGGTGAGGTGATCGCCTTTGACACGCCGGAAGCGGTGCGTTCCAACGCCCGGGTGCAGGAGGCCTATCTCGGCTCCCATGTGGCAGACGCCCAGGCGGGTGCCCAGGCAGGAGCACACTGACATGTTGAGCATCAGCAACCTTCACGCCTATTACGGCAAGAGCCACGTCCTGCATGGCGTGCAGTTTGAAGTGGGCAAGGGCGAAATCGTGGCGCTGCTGGGGCGCAACGGTTCCGGCCGCTCCACCACGGCCAAGGCGATCATGGGCATGGTGGACTGCCAGGGTGCCGTGCAATGGCAGGGCCGCGAGATCATGGGCAGGAAGCCTTATGAGATCGCCCACCTGGGCATTGGCTATGTACCCGAGAACCGCGATATCTTTCCGACCCTGACCGTGCATCAGAACCTCATGTTGGGGCAGAAGGGCAACGGCAAGGGCAGCCGCTGGGGCTTTGACGACATGTACGGCATGTTCCCGCGCCTGAAGGAGCGCCAGCACACCGAAGCCGGCGTGCTGTCCGGCGGTGAGCAGCAGATGCTCACCCTGTGCCGCACGCTGATGGGTGATCCGGACCTCATCATCATCGACGAGCCCACGGAAGGCCTGGCGCCCAAGATCGTGGAGCTGGTGGGCGAATACCTGCAAAAGCTCAAGGCGCGCGGCATCTCGGTGCTGCTGATCGAGCAGAAGCTGACGATTGCCATGACGGTCTCGGACCGCGCGCTGGTCATGGGCCACGGCAGCATCGTGTTCCAGGGCACCCCGGACAGCCTGCGCGCTGACGCCTACATCCGCAAGGAGTGGCTGGAAGTCTGATTCAACCCGGCGGACTGCCGACGGCGCCGGTCGCCGGCTGAACTCCGTGGTGCTGCCAGAGCGCTTCCTGGGTCTGCCCCAGCAGACTGTGCAGGTTCGCGACATCTGCCTCTGTGGGCGGCCGGCCGTCCAGTTGCGCCGCGTAGCACTGTCGGGCCCGTTCATGTAACGCCTGTGCCCCGGCTTCGCCGGACAGGCCCACCAACGCGTGCAGCGCATGGCCTGCATCTGCCGAGCTGCCGGCATGCTGGAGAACCTGCAGATGTCGCCGCATGTCAGCCAGAGCACCGGGCAGCAGTTCGTGCAGCAGGCCCAGGCGCTGGATATCGGCAATCCGGCGCACGTTCAGCACGGTCGTGCCTGGCACTGTCTCGCCGGTGGGCACCTGCAGCGCTGCCATCAGGGCCTGCTGGAGCTTTGCGGCGTCAATGGGCTTGCACAGCACGCCCTGCATGCCGCCCGAACGTGCGGCGTCCTGCACTGCCGCCGAATCATTGGCCGTGAGCGCCAGCACAGGCACACGGGCGATCGCCCCGGGCCAGGACCGCAGGCGCCGGGTGGCCGAGATGCCGTCCAGGCCGGGCATGCTGATATCCATGAGGATGACGTCGGGCGCGCTGCCCGCAGCCAGCATGTCCAGGGCCTGCTGGCCGTGCTCGGCCTCCAGCACCTGCAGGCCCATCTTGCGGGCCATGCCCCGGGCAATGCCCCGGTTCAGGGCCTGGTCGTCCACCACCAGGACGGTGCGGCCGGCCAGTGGCGTATCGGCGGCCTGCGCGGGTGCGGGCGCAGCACCGGCCTGCGCTGCCTGCGGAAAGCTCAGGGTGAATTCGGTGAAACGTCCGAATTCCGAACGGCACTGGATGTCCCCGCCCATGGCCTGCATGACACGCCGGCAGAACGCCAGCCCCAGGCCGGTTCCCTCGACCTTGCCCGACGTCTGGAATTCGCGGAACAGCTTGGGCAGCAGGTCCGCAGGAATGCCGGGGCCGGTGTCGTGCACCACGATGCGCGGGGAGGGCAAGGCAGCAACGGTGATCTTCACCATCATGGCCGGATGCAGCGGCAGGTAGTACAGCGCGTTTTTCAGCAGGTTGAAGAGCACCAGTTCCATCGCCGCAGGGTCACCACTGAAGCTGAAATCGCCTTCGTCACGGACCTGCACATGCGAGCGTTGCGCCGTGTCGTCGTAGCCGAAAGAGTCAACTGCGTGGTGCACGGCGGCCAGGGCCGGCACCCACTGCAGGCGGGCGCCTTCCAGCGGCTGCGGATGCAGCTGCTGCAGCGTGAGGTCAATGGCCTGCAGGCCGCGGGCCACGGCGTCACGGCCCTGCTGCACGATGGCCAGCACCGCCTGGACCTGGCTGGCGTCCAGCTGGCGGCCGCCACCGGGCGTGCCGGTGGCCAGCGTCGTGGCAATGCTGTCCAGCGCGTGCCGTATCTGCGCCAGCGGGTTGCGCATTTCGTGGGCGATGGAGCCGGCCAGTCCGGAATAGACGCGACGCATGCGGTGAATTTCCACGCGCTTTTGTCCCTGGTGGTACAGGGCGCCCCCGGCCACCAGCAACAGCGAGCCCCCGGCAGCAAAAATGAACTCGCGCAGCAATTCGGGCTGCGGGGAGGTGAGCATGTGCGCCACAGCCGCGGAAATGTAGCCGGCCAGCAGCATGGTGATGGCGTTGCGCCAGTCGGCCAGCAGGATGACCAGCACCGCACCGACCACCATGTTCACGACCGCCGGCGTGCCGCCGTGGTTGCGCAGCATGATGTAGGACAGGAAAAACGCCAGGCAGTAGAAAACAACGGCCCAGGAGTAGGCGATGTACCAGCCGCGCAGGCGCTGTGGCCAGCGCCTGCGCAGGGCCAGTCCCAGGCACAGGACAGCGGCCAGCAGGCGAAGCCACAGGTCGTCATAGCCGGGCGCGTCCACCGCGCGCCGCACGACATAAAACAGCGGGAATGCGATGCAACCCATCACGCCGATCCACTGCAGCAGTGGCCGTTCCATTTCGTGATGGGCGCGGTAATACTCGAACAGGTTGCGCAATGCCGCCTTCATGAAACTCCCTTGAGGCAAGGGCCGTGCCAGTCGCCAGGCGCCCCAGGCACTCTCCCTTGCCCTTCGTCGGTCACTGTAGCACGGGCACCTGGTCCCGCACGCCCAGCATGGAGGCGCCCAGGCCGTGGTGCAGCGGCACTTTCAGGCAGCGGGCCACGTCCTCCACGCGACCGTGGATCAGCGCGCAGTCGATGTCGCCGTGGGTGCGCTTGGCATGGATGCCGAACCCGAAGCGCCGGTACAGCCGCGTCATGGCCATGTGGCAGGTGGCGTGCATGTGCTGTACGTCGGCAAGTTCAAGCAGTTGCACAAAGGCCATGGTCATGCATTGGGGCAGCAGGCCCTCCTGGCGATGCTCGGGTGCCATGACCAGCCGGCCAACTTCCCAGCTCTGGTCGCCCAGCAGGTCGGGCTCGGTGACAAAACCGCCCCACCAGCGTTCGGTCAGGGTAATGCCATGACCGGTAGGAATGAATCGCATGGTGGCAATCGCCTCGCCGTCGCGGTAGAAGGCCATGACCAGGCCCAGCGCATCCTTCACCGGGTCCACCGCAGCCATGCCGGGGTCCACTTCGTACTCGGAGCGGAAATCGGCGTATTTGCGCAGGTGGGCAATTTCCTGGCGCTGCTCCGGCGTGTGCAGGACCCTGACCGACAGGTCAGCAGGGGTGCCGGGACGGGTGGATGGGAACGCCAGAGGCGCGAGGGCGGGGGCCGCATAGGGCAGGCTTGCGTACATGGTAATCCTCCTTGAAAGCTGGGTACGTCCGGTGTGCGGCTGGCCGCGGCGGCGCCACGGGTGCGCACCGGCGCCTCAAGGATGACACGCGGACAGCAAATCTCAAGCAAAATCGTCCAGCCCTTTGGGGACTCTTTACGCGCCTTCGAGGCCCGGGCTGTCCCACCTGAGACAAGCCCTTATTGCGGCGCAGCAGTCAGCCCGTAAAATCCAAAACGAACGCTCGTTCTATTTCTTCCAGGAGACTCCCGCATGTCGGCAGATTACAAAGTTCACGGCGATGTTGCCGTGATCACCATGAACAACCCGCCCGTCAACGGTCTGGGCCATGCCACCCGCCTGGGCCTGACCGACGGCCTGGCCCGTGCCAACGCCGACGCCGCCGTGAAGGCCATCGTGATCACCGGTGCCGGCAAGGCGTTTTCCGGCGGCGCGGACATCAAGGAGTTCGGCACGCCCAAGGCCCTGGCCGAACCCAACCTGCTCAGCGTGATTCTGGCGGTTGAGAACTCCGCCAAGCCGGTCGTCGCTGCCATGCACAGCGTGGCCATGGGCGGCGGTCTCGAGCTGGCGCTGGGCTGCCACTACCGCATTGCAGCCCCGGGCACCAGCATCGCGCTGCCCGAGGTCAAGCTGGGCCTGATCCCCGGTGCCGGCGGCACGCAGCGCCTGCCACGCGTGCTGGGTGTGGAAACCTCGCTGAACATGATCGTCAGCGGTGAACCGGTCAAAAGCGAAATGCTGGCCCAGCTGCCCGGCCAGAAACTGTTCGACAAGATGGCCGCCTCGGCCGAATCACTGGCCGAGGAAGCCCTGGCCTTTGCGCGTTCGGTGGCCGATACCCGCCCGATGCCGCTGGTGCGTGACATGAAGGTACGGCACCCGCTGGGTGACGCGTACTTCCAGTTTGCCCGCAACATGGTCAAGGGCATGGCCAAGAATTTCCCTGCGCCGGCCAAGTGCGTGGACGCCGTGGAAGCTGCCACCAAGATGAAGTTTGACGAGGGCATGGTGCACGAGCGCGAGATCTTTACCGCGCTGATGTTCACGCCCGAGTGCCGCGCGCTGCGTCACCTGTTTGTGGCCGAGCGCGCTGCGTCCAAGATTCCCG
>CAZUJD010000209.1:0-5351 GCA_964620025.1 uncultured Ramlibacter sp.
AGCGCTGGAGCAGAAGGCAATCGACGGCCAGGAAAACCCGATCACCGTGATCAACGCCAACAAGTTCTACGAGGTGCAGAAATTCGCGGCCATCACCAACCACCAGTACAACCCGCAGTCGGTGATGATCAGCAAGAAGTTCTGGGACACTCTGTCGGCCGCCGAAAAGCAGATCGTGCAGGACGCCGCCGTCGAAGCCGGCAAGTACCAGCGTGAGCAGGCCCGCTCGCAGGTCGCTGCTGCACTGGACAACATGAAGAAGAACGGCATGCAGGTGACCGAATTCCCCGCAGCCGAGGTGATCAAGTTTGCCGACAAGATGAAGCCGGTCATCACCAAGCATGCCGCCACGGCCGGTGAAGCCACCGTGACGGAGCTGCTGGGCGAACTGGCCAAGCTGCGCAAGTAAGCATGGACGCCGCCGGCATGAGTGAACTGCAAGCGCCGCCCGGGCGGGCCATCCCCACGCGCGCACTGGTGGGCCTGATCGGCTCGGGCATCCAGCGCTCGCTCACGCCGGCCATGCATGAGGAAGAGGCGCGGCACCACGGGCTGCGCCTGCACTACCAGCTGATCGACCTGGACACCACGCACAGCACGGTGGACGCACTGCCCGGTCTGATCCAGGCCGTGCGCACCATGGGTTTTGCCGGGCTGAACATCACCTACCCCTGCAAGCAGGCGGTGATCCCGCTGCTGGACGACCTGTCCGACGAAGCCCGCGCCATGGGCGCGGTGAACACGGTGGTCAACCAGGACGGCCGGCTGGTGGGACACAACACGGACGGCCCGGGCTGGCTGTGGGGTTTCCGCCGAGCCCTGCCCGGGGCAGATGTAGCCCATGTGGTGCTGCTGGGCGCGGGCGGTGCCGGTTCGGCCATCGCCCATGCCGTGCAGCGTCTGGGCGCGGGCCGGCTGACCGTCGTGGACAGCGACCTGCCGCGCGCCCAGGCGCTGTGCGACAGCCTGACGAAGCTGTATGGCGGACGCATCGACGCTGCAGCCGATCCGGCGCAGGCCATGGCCACGGCCACCGGGCTGATCCACGCCACGCCCACCGGCATGGACAAGCTGCCGGGCCTGCCGCTGGCTGAATCGCTGCTGCACCCGGGCCTGTGGGTCGCCGAGATTGTCTATTTCCCGCTGGAGACCGCCTTGCTGAAGGCGGCCCGCGCGCGCGGTTGCGCCACGGTGGATGGCGGCACCATGGCCGCCGGTCAGGCCATTGGTGCCTTCAGCCTGTTCACCGGACTCACGCCGGACGCCGCGCGCATGGAAGCCCACCTGCGCCGGCTGCTGGCTGAGCGCACGGGCTAGGGCGTGTTCACATTGCCTGAGCAGGATGGGTTGCGAGCCAGAAAGGACATGCCATGAAAAAGTCGATCGCCACCGTATCGCTGAGCTGGAGGTTTCGGGATATATTTGGCGCTACCCCTGGCTCTCGGGTTGTCTGTGTGCAGAGCGTTGTGTATGGCTTTCGGTATTATCCAGGCCCACGATGCGGCGTGCTCTGGACGGCCGATGACCTGGGCCTGAGCATCGACCTGTTCCAGCCGTTTCGCGATTTTGAAGGCGTGGGCGCGGCCCAGCTGCAACGCAACCTGGACCGGGCCGAGCGCAAGTTTGACCTGATGCAGGAGCTGGGCGCGCCGCTGATGCTGGTGTGCTCCAGCGTGCAGCCCGACACCTCGGCCGACCGGGAGCTGATTGCCGCACAGCTGCGCGAACTGGCCGACCGGGCCGGTCGGCGCGGGCTGCGCATCGGCTACGAGGCCCTGGCCTGGGGCACGCAAACCAACCGTTTTGCACAGGCCTGGGAGGCCGTGCGGCTGGCCGACCACCCGCACCTGGGGCTGATCCTGGACAGCTTTCACACCCTGGTACTCAAGGACGACTGGGCGCCGATAGCCGACATCCCCGGTGACCGCATCTTTTATGTACAGCTGGCCGACGCGCCCTGGCTGCAGCTGGATCCGCTGTCGCACAGCCGGCACTACCGCTGCTTTCCGGGGCAGGGCGAATTTCCGGTGGTGCCGTTTGTGGGCGCTGTGCTGGAAGCTGGCTACACCGGCCCCATGTCGCTGGAAATCTTCAACGACGAATTCCGCGCTTCCCCCGCACGGCCCACGGCGGCTGACGCCATGCGTTCCCTGCAGTGGCTGGAAGAGCAGGTGCGCCACCTGCCCCAGCGCAAGAGCGGACCGGCGCAGGGCGTGCCGCACGGCCAGAGCCACCGTGTGGCCCTGCTGGACCCGCCACCCGCGCCGCAGCTCACCGGCTGGTCGTTCATCGAATTTGCCGCCGACGCCGTGACGGCCCAGCGCCTGGGCAGCTTCCTGGCAGCCACCGGCTTTGAGCGCATCGGCAGCCACCGCTCCAAGGCGGTGGACCTGTATGGGCAGGGCGAGGTGCGCGTGGTGCTCAACCGCGAGGACGAATCCTTTGCACGCTCCTATTTCGGCCTGCACGGCCCTTCAGCCTGTGCCGTCGCGCTGGGCACCACCGATGCGCCGGCGGCGCTGGCCCGGGCCGAAGCCTTTGGCTGCCAGCGTGTGGCCGGGCGGGTCGGCGCCAACGAGCTGACCATACCTGCCGTGCGCGCCCCCGACGGCAGCCTGGTGTACTTTTTTGACACGCACCACGGCGGCGAGCATGGTTTTGAGGCGGACTTCATTGTGAGCAACGCAGCGCCCGGTCCGCTGGGTGAACAGGCGCGCGTGGACCATATCTCGCAGGTCGTGCCCGTGGGCCACCTGGACACCTGGGTGCTGTTTTACCGCGCCGTGCTGGGCCTGCAACCGCAGAACAGCGTGGTGCTCAACGATCCCTATGGCGTGGTGAAAAGCCGCGCGGTGGAGTCCGCCGACCGCGCCGTGCGCTACTCCATGAACGTGTCCGAGCGCCAGAACACGGCGGCCGGCCGTTCGGTCAGCCAGTTCGGCGGGGCCGGCGTGCACCACATTGCCTTTCGGGTGAACGATGTGCTGGCCACTGCGCAGGCCCTGCGCAGCCGGGGCGCGCCCATGCTGCAGATCCCCGACAACTATTACGACGACCTGGAAGCGCGCTTCGGGCTGGAGCCGGCCTTCCTGGACGCACTGCGGCGCAACCATGTGCTGTACGACCGCGGGACCGACGGTGAATTCCTGCATTGCTACACCACGCCGTTTGAAGACCGCTTCTACTTCGAGTTCATTGAGCGGCGCGGAGGCTACACGCAATACGGCGCGGTCAATGCGCCGGTGCGGCTGGCGGCGCTGGCGCAGTTGCGCGAGCCGCCTGCCGGGTGACCCGGGCCTGCAAGGGGCTTGAAAAATCCCTAGCATGTGGGCCTTGTAATCCCTGCAAGGTCATCCCATGGCAACCCCGCTGAAAATCGATTTCGTGTCCGATGTGTCGTGCCCCTGGTGCGCGATCGGCCTGAGCGCGCTGGAACAGGCGCTGGACCGCGTGAAAGGCGAGGTGCAGGCGCAGCTGCACTTCCAGCCTTTTGAGCTCAACCCGCAGATGGGCGCGCAAGGCCAGGATGTGTCCGAGCACCTGACCCAGAAATACGGCTCCACCCCCGCGCAGCAGGAACAGATCCGCGACACGATCCGCGAACGCGGTGCCGCTGTGGGCTTTGAATTCCGCCGCGAAGGGCGCGGGCGCATCTGGAACACCTTTGACGCCCACCGGCTGCTGCACTGGGCGGGCCTGGAAGACACCGGCAAGCAGCATGCGCTGAAAAAGGCGCTGCTGATAGCCCACCACGGCCGGGGTGAAAGCCCGGCGTCGCCCGACGTTCTCGTGGCCGCCGCGCAGAGCGCGGGCCTGGACGCTGCGCGGGCCCGCGAGATCCTGGCGGGTGACGAGTACGCCGCCGACGTGCGGGCGCAAGAGCAGTACTACACCAGCGCCGGCATCCATTCGGTGCCTGCGGTGATCTTCAACGACCGGCACCTGGTCTCCGGCGGCCAGCCGGTGGAGGTGTTTGAGCAGGCCATCCGCCAGATTGCCGCTGGTGCCGCAGGCTGACCTGGGCAACCTGCGCTGGCAGGCTGAACTGCTGGTGACGCCCTGCGGCAGCGGCGAGATGGTCTGGCACGCCTGGGGCAGCGGACGGCCGCTGGTGCTGCTGCATGGCGGCAGTGGCAGCTGGACACACTGGCTGCGCAACATCGAGCCGCTGGTGGCGGCAGGGCGCCGCGTGATCGCGGCAGATCTGCCGGGCTTTGGCGATTCAGCATTGCCCGCCACGGGCAGCGACGCAGACGCGCTGCCCGAGCCATTGGAGGCGGGGCTGGCACAGATCGTGGGCGACGCGGCGGTGGATGTGGCGGGCTTTTCTTTTGGCGGCATGACCGCGGGCCTGTGGGCGCAACGCTATCCGGCACGGGTGGCGCGGCTGGTGGTGGCCGGCGCGCCGGGCCTGGGGCTGTTTGCACGGCGCCCGGTGGATCTGTCGCCCTGGCGGCACCTGAGCGACGAGGCCCAACGCGACGCCGTGCATCGCGCCAACCTGGCTGCGCTGATGCTGCATGACCCGGCCGCCATTGACGACACGGCGCTGGCCCTGCACAAGGCCAACGTGGTGCGCGACCGCATGAAGGGTCGCAGCCTGGCACGTACCGACGCGCTGGCGCGCGCGCTGCAGCAGGCGCCGTGCCCCGTGTGGGCCATCTACGGCGAGCATGACGCGCTGTACCAGAGCCAGCTGGACGAGGTGCGCGCCGTGCTGCAGACCGCGCGCGACTTTCGCGGCATGACCGTGGTGCCCGGCGCGGGCCACTGGGTGCAGTACGAGCGCGCTGATGCGTTCAACGCCGCCCTGCTGGCGGCGCTGGACTGACAACGCAAGGGTTCAGGCGAAGTCGGACACCGGCACGCAGCTGCAAAACAGGTTGCGGTCGCCGTAGACGTTGTCCAGCCGGCCAACAGGCGCCCAGTACTTGGCATGGTGCTTCGCATCCAGCGTGGCGGCGGCCACCTGGCGTGAATAGGCATGCGTCCATTCGTCCACCACCAGCGCCTGCGCCGTGTGCGGTGCGTGCTTGAGCGGGTTGTCGTCCTGCGGCCACTCGCCCTTTTCCACCCGGCGGATTTCTTCGCGGATGGCGATCATGGCGTTGATGAAGCGGTCGATTTCTTCCAGCGTTTCGCTTTCGGTGGGCTCCACCATCAGCGTGCCCGCCACCGGAAAGCTCAGCGTTGGCGCATGAAAGCCGTAGTCGATCAGCCGCTTGGCCACGTCCTCGGCCGTGACGCCGCTGGTCTCTTTCAGAGGGCGCTGGTCCAGGAGGCCTTCGTGCGCCACGTGGCCGGTCTGGCTGGCGTCCACGCGAAATCCAACGCAAAATCCAATGCGCCAG
>CAZUJD010000209.1:5361-5640 GCA_964620025.1 uncultured Ramlibacter sp.
GGCCGTTCTGGCTGGCGTACAGCGTGGGGTAGTGACCGGCCAGGCGCGCGCTGATGTAGTTGGCGGAAAGGATGGCGGCTTCGGTCGCCTGCTGCAGGCCCTCGGCGCCCATCATGCGGCAGTACATCCAGCTGATGGGCAGCACGGCTGCATTGCCCAGCGGTGCTGCTGACACGGCCCCTACGCTCCCCGAGGGGGCCCTCGCGGCTTGGGACGGCCCGGCGCCGCTCACCGCGCCCATGGCTTGTCCGGTGGCATGGCCGGGCAGGAACGGCACCA
>CAZUJD010000210.1:0-5627 GCA_964620025.1 uncultured Ramlibacter sp.
GTATGGTTTTGTCTGTGGGAATGGGGGGTGCGCTTTCAGCCCCCACTGCAGACGCGGGAGTTGAAAGCTACCGACTGGGGCAGGTTTCCAAGGTGGTTTCTCCGGAAGGGACAGGCGGCGATTATGGCACCGGGGGATGACTTGCGAAGCCTCAGGCACCCCCAAAAAAGGCGAGGAGCTCACTCTTGCGTGCAAATGCATCCTGCTCGCCCAGCGTCACCAGCGCCTGCACAAAACCGGGTTCGAACAACAGGTAGCTGGCCAGGGCGCCACCGCCGCGCAGGGCGCCCAGACCGCCCAGCGCGTTGCGGATGGACGGCGGCAACTCGCCCACATGCGCCTGGGCCAGGGCGTCCAGCGATTGTGAGGGCTGGAGGGCCAGCACCTCCACGCTGCGGTAGGGCAGCACAGCGGCCACTTCGCGCGGCAGCTGCTGCAGGGTGCGCGTCACGCGCTGGGCCTGCTCCACATCGGCCTGCAGCGTGTCGTGAAAGACGCTGGCCATGGCATGGCCGGCGATTCCGCCGACCCCGGGACTGCGCTCGGGCGCACCGCCCGCGCCACCGAACACCGAGCGTTGCGGCTGACCCACGCCCACCACCAGCACCTTGTGCGCGCCCAGGTGCATGGCGGGGGACAGCGGCGACACCTGGCGCATGGAGCCATCGCCGAAAAATTCGCGTCTCCCGTCAACCCACAAGGCAGTTGCCGGGAACAGGAAAGGGATGGCGCTGGATGCGATCAGGTGCTCGATGGTCAACGGCTGGAAATCGGAGCGTCGTCCGGGGCGTTCCCAGCCCTGGGCGCGCGCATCGCGCGCCGTGTGACAAAACGTCCAGTGGATGCCGCTGCTGTAGCTGGAGGCCGTGACCGCCACCGACTCAATGGCCCTGGTTCGCAGCGATTCTTCAATGCCAGGCAGCGATATGGCATGGTGCAGCGTGTCCACCAGCGGCATGTTGTTGAGGATGGCGCCCTGGCCGCGCATGTTTCGCCACAGGTTCAGCGCCGCCACAAAGCGGCTCATGCGGACCCAGCCCGGTACGCGCAAATCGTAGACGTCACTGGAACGCAGCCGGCTCCAGAACTGGCCAAGCTGGTCAAAGGCAGCCAGACCTGAAGTGGCCGTGCCGGCCAGGTAGGCTACGTTCAGCGCCCCGGCCGATGTGCCCACCAGCACCTGGAACGGGAAGGGCGCCGCGGCTGCAGGATGCAGCTTGAGCAGTGCTGACAGTGCCCGCAGCACGCCCACCTGATAGGCGGTGCGTGCGCCGCCGCCCATCAGCACCAGGGCGTGCAGGGGGCGACTGGGCCGGGTGAGCCCGGCATTCACGATGGTGGCCAGGCTCAAGGTGCATCCTTCCGGATCACGCTGATCTCGCCGTCGCTTTCCATGGTGGCGAGCTTCACGTCCGCCGCCGACTCGACGCCGGACTCACGCAGCTTGGCCATCAGCTCCGGCATGGAGATCAGCTCGCGGCGCAGGTTGGCGCGCAGGACGCGACCGTTGCGCACCAGCGGCAGCGGCCGCGGTTCCACGAAACGGCGCACCGCCGCCCAGCGGTAGGCCGACCAGTCCAGCAGGTAGTTCCAGGCGGCGATGGTGCTGACCAGGATGACGCCGTCGGTCACCGACTGATAGCCGCCGGCCATCGCGTTTTGCGCCGCATCGGAAATCACGACCAGCAACAGCACATCTGCCATGGCCAGGGAGCCCACATCGCGGCGCAGCACAAACCGCAGCAGCAGGAACAGGAACCAGTACATCAGCGTGCCGCGCGCGACCAGTTCGGCGGGGCTGACCGTAATGCGCAACAGTGACTCGAAATCGGGCATGGGCGGCGGCCTGCGTGCTGCAACGCAGCCAGCATAAACCACAGTACTGCTGACAGCACGGCAAACCGTACCGGCTTAGACTTGAGGGCTTCTTTCACTGCCCCCAGGGCCATCCCTTGCAAACCCAACCTTCCGCCGGCCCGTCCGGCTTGCTGTCGCGCCGGCGCGAGCTCTGGCTGCTGCTCACCCTGGCCGGGATCCAGTTCACCCACATCCTGGACTTCATGATCATGATGCCGCTGGGCCCCCAGTTCACGGCCCTGTTCGGCATCACCGACGCGCAATTCGGCCTGCTGGTGTCGGCCTACACGCTGGCCGCCGGGGCATCGGGGCTGGTGGCCTCCACCTACATCGACCGCTTCGGCCGCAAGCGCCTGCTGCTGACGCTGTATGTGCTGTTCGGCCTGGCCACGCTGGCCTGTGGCCTGGCGCAAGGCTACGCCGCACTGATGGCCGCGCGCATTGCCGCGGGCGTGTTCGGCGGCGTGCTGTCCGCGCTCAGCCAGACCATCGTGGGCGACGTGATCCCGTTTGAGCGGCGCGGCCGCGCCATGGGCATCGTGATGACCTCGTTCTCGGTCTCTACCGTCGCGGGCGTGCCGCTGGGGCTGTTCCTGGCCGCGCACCTGAACTGGCATGCTCCCTTTTTCGGCATTGCCGCGCTGTGTGCGGTGCTGGCGGTGTTTGCCGCGCTGACCCTGCCGGTGCTGGACGCCCACCTGGAGCGCGCGGGCCGGCTGTCCGCCTGGGCTGGCATCCGCCAGGTGCTGGCGGACCGCAACCACCAGAAGGCGTTCCTGTTCTCGGGGATGCTGATGTTCGCCGGTTTCACGGTGATTCCCTACATCACGATCTTCATGCAGTCCAACGCCGGGCTGCGTGCCGACCAGGTGCCCTATGTGTACCTGTGTGGCGGCATCGTCACGCTGTTTTCGGCGCGCTGGTTCGGCCGCATGACGGACCGTCTGGGCAAGGTGCAGACGTTTCGCCGCGTGGCGGTGGCGGCGTTGTTTCCCATGGTGGCGATCACGCTGCTCGGCCGGGTTCCGCTGGTGGTGATTTTCACGGTCTCCACGCTGCTGTTCATGTGCCTGAGCGGCCGCATGATCCCCGGCATGGCCATCCTGACATCTGCCGCCAACCCGGCCCTGCGCGGTACCTTCATGACGCTCAATGCGTCGGTGCAGTCCGCCGGCATGGGGGTGGCAGCCTTCGTGGGGGGGCAACTGATCAGCCGCGACGCCCAGGGGCAGGTGCAAAACTACTGGATGGCGGCCTGTGTAGGCGTGCTGGCGTCGCTGGTGACCATGTGGCTGGCCGGCAAATTGACCCTGCACGGCGCTGTGGCAACGCCCGCCCACGCCGGAAAAAGCTGAGATTTTTCAAGTACTTGCAATGCCGGGGTGCAAAGGGTTTCACTTTTGCTGCAGTGCGTTGACGGAAATCAATTGCATTTGGGCGGCGCCGGGCGCATAGTGGTTTGACGTTCAAGGAATCCAAGTTCGCAGGTCGTCCAGCCGCTACAGGGCGACCCGTATCAACCCCAAGTGAGCAACAGGAGGCTACACATGAACTTGACGATCAGCGGTCATCACCTCGAAGTCACCCCGGCACTGAACAATTACGTCAAGACCAAGCTCGATCGCATCACCCGACACTTTGACCAGGTTGTGGATATCAAGGTCCTGCTCACAGTGGAAAAGCAGAAGGAAAAGGAACGACGACAGCGCGCTGAATGCAACATCCATGTCAAGGGCAGCGACCTGTTTGCAGAAAGCTCGCACGCTGACCTCTACGCCGCTGTGGACGAACTCGTCGACAAGCTGGACCGCCAGGTGGTGCGCCACAAGGACCGCCTGCAGGATCACCACCACGGCACAGCCAAGCGCCTGATGTAACCGTGGTCCTGGTCTGCAAGCAAGCCGCCGTCGAGGCGGCTTTTTTTGTTGCCAGCCAAAGCCTTGCGTCGCCGCTGTTACACAATTTGTTGCACTGCACCGAAGCGGGTGCATAATCTGTGACCCGACCATGAACCGTCTCGCGTCCATCCTGCCCGCCGCCCAGGTTTTGGTGAGCGTCGATGCCACCAGCAAGAAGCGCGCTTTTGAAGAAGCGGGCCTTCTGTTTGAGAACCTGCATGGCCTGAGCCGGGCCCTCATCACTGACAGCCTGTTTGCCCGTGAACGGCTGGGCTCAACCGGCCTGGGTCATGGCGTGGCCATTCCGCACGGGCGCATCAAGGGCCTCAAGGCGCCGATGGCCGCAGTGTTCCAGCTGGCGCAGCCCATCGGGTTCGACGCCCCGGACGAGCAGCCTGTGGCTTTGCTGATCTTTCTGCTGGTGCCGGAAGCCGCCACGCAAAAGCACCTTGAAATCTTGTCCGAGATCGCCGAACTGCTGAGCGACGCGCCCCTGCGCGAGAAAATCAAGGCCAGCACAGATGCCCAGACCCTTCACGGCATGATCGCGACCTGGCAGTCGGCCCAACCCGCCTGAGCATGGTTCTCACGTTTGCCCGCTTTGCGTGGTCAGCCGTCCCCCGCGGGGGCCATGGCGACATCGACCGTCGTCCCAGATGAAGCCCACCGTCGTCAGTGCCGACGTCCTGTTCGAAGACCACCGCGCGCAACTGCGCTGGGAATGGGTTGCAGGCCTTGGAGCGTCGGAGCGCCGGTTTGACGAAGTGGCCATCCGAGCGGCGCGTTCCGGTGCCGACCTGGTGGGTTACCTCAATTACATCCATCCCTACCGGGTGCAGATCCTGGGTGAGCGCGAAGTCGCCTACCTGACCAACGCGACCCCGGAAGACTGCGCACGGCGCATTTCGCGCATTGTCACGCTGGAGCCTCCTGTGCTGATTCTGGCTGATGGCCAGACCGCGCCCGATGCGCTCATTTCCATGTGCGAGCGCGCGCAGATTCCGATGTTTGCCACGCAGGAGTCGTCGGCCTTCGTGATCGACGTGTTGCGTGCCTACCTGTCCAAGCATTTTGCCGACCGCACTTCGATGCACGGCGTGTTCATGGACATCCTGGGCCTGGGGGTCATGATCACCGGTGAATCCGGCCTGGGCAAGAGCGAACTGGGGCTGGAGCTGATTTCACGCGGCAATGGCCTGGTTGCCGACGATGCGGTGGACCTGTATCGCATCAACCAGACCACGATCGAAGGGCGTTGCCCCGAGCTGCTGCAGAACCTGCTGGAGGTGCGTGGCATCGGCCTGCTGGACATCCGCGCGATTTTTGGCGAGACGGCCGTGCGCCGCAAGATGCGGCTCAAGCTCATCGTCCACCTGGTGCGC
This sequence comes from uncultured Ramlibacter sp., assembly GCA_964620025.1. Taxonomy (GTDB): domain Bacteria; phylum Pseudomonadota; class Gammaproteobacteria; order Burkholderiales; family Burkholderiaceae_C; genus RAM1. The sequence goes on from CAZUJD010000210.1 coordinate 5,138, forward strand.
CGCGAAACGCTGGAGCGCGACTACGAGCGCCTGCCCTACGAGCCGCTCACGCAGGACGTGCTGGGCATCCCTGTGCGCAAGGCGGTGATCCAGGTGGTGGCCGGGCGCAACATCGCCGTGCTGGTGGAGGCAGCGGTGCGCAACACCATTCTGCAGCTGCGCGGCGTGGACACCTACCAAGAGTTCGTAGAGCGACACCGCAAGGCGATGGAGAACGGTTAGGCCATTCCCAGTGCCACCGCGCAACCGGCTTTACCGGGCCGCTGGTGGCGCCCCCTTGGGGGGAGGCGCCGAAGGCGCTTCGGCGGGTTACTTGTTTACGGAGCAGCTGGCGCACAGGCCATAAAGCGACATGGCGTGGTCCTGCAGGATCCAGCCCTTGGCCTTGGAGACGATCTGCTGGCGCTTTTCGATTTCGGCGTCGTAGAACTCCTCGACGCGGCCGCAGGAGGTGCATACCAGATGGTCGTGGTGCTGGCCCTCGTTCAGT
>CAZUJD010000211.1:0-5593 GCA_964620025.1 uncultured Ramlibacter sp.
TCGCAGCGCCTCGACGAGGCCGGCCCCGTCCTCGCCCTCCGGCCGAGCCTTCGTCACCACGGCCGCGCCCGGGCCCGCGCCCGTCTGGGCGCACGAAGCCGCCGCAAGGACCGCCAGCACGACACACGCCGCGCAGGCGCCCCACCCGCGCGTCTGCCCCATGCCCCTCGAGTCTCGCCCCGTCCTCACCGCCACCGTCCCTGTCAGCCGCCCATCGTCCATCCCTCACCCGTCCTATCGCGTGGTCATGCTCGCGGTTCGCCCCTGCCCCCGCCAGAATCCCGGCGGCACGTGCGGGTTGCGCATGGCGTGATCTACCAGCAGGTTCGGGAACGTGTAGCCAATGGCAGCCTCGGGCCCGCCGGGATTCAGCCCCTGGAACTGCACCGGGTCCACACCGTTGCGGATGTTTTGCGGGAACACACCGGCCAGGATGGATTGGCCCGCGATGCGCATGTGCAGCGCCGTGACGTTGTTCTGCGCGTCCAGGCCTGCCGTCAGTTTGCACTGCGTGACCGGGTGATAGCGGCCATGCAGCATGTCTTCCTCACGGCTCCACAGCAGTTTGACGGGCACACCAGGCATCTGCTTGGCGATCTCCACCGCCTGGCGGACCCAGTCGTGTACTGCGCCGCGGCGGCCGAAGCCGCCGCCCAGGTGAAGCTTGTAGACCTCGCACTTCGCGGCAGGCAGGCCCGATGCTTCAGACGCTGCTGCCAGCGCCGCTTCGCCGTTCTGCGTGGGCGTCCAGACCTCACAACGCTCGGGCGTGTAGCGGGCCGTGGCGTTCATCGGCTCCATGGTGGCGTGGTTCTGGTGCGGGTACGAATAGACCGCTTCCACCTTGCGGGCCGCTGATGCGATTGCCGCCCTGGCATCTCCGTTGCTGTTGCCCACGGCGGCCTCGGGCGCGTCCAGCGCGGCCTTGAGCACCTTGGCGAACTCTTCGCTCGACGCTTTGGCATGTTCGCCCAGGTCCCACTCGATGGGCAGTGCCTCCAGGGCAGTCTTGGCACGCCACCAGGTGTCGGCCACCACGGCCACGGCGCTGTCGCCCACGCGCACCACCTTCTTGACGCCGGGTCGCTTGTCGATGGCTGCCGCGTTGAAGCTTTTGACCTTGCCGCCAAAGACGGGGCAGTCCTTGATGGCCGCGTTCAGCATGCCGGGGAGCACCAGGTCGGCACCATAGACCTGCTTGCCGGTCACCTTGTCCACAGTATCCAGCCGGGCCAGCCGCTTGCCGACCAGTTTCCAGTCTTTCGGGTCCTTGAGCTTCACGTCGGCCGGCGGCGTGAGCCTGGCGGCGGCGTTGGCCACCTTGCCATAGGTGGTGGTGCGGCCGGTGGGGGCATGGGTAATGACGCTGTTGGCTGCGCGGCATTCAGCCACGGGTACCTTCCATTCGTCAGCCGCCGCCTGCACCAGCATCATGCGTGCCGCGGCGCCACCTTTGCGGACGTAGTCGTGCGACTCGCGGATGCCTCGGCTGCCGCCGGTGGAGAAATTGCCCCAGGCCCGGTTGCGCGCCAGATTCTGGCCGGGTGTGGGGTATTCGGTGGTGACTTTGGCCCAGTTGCATTCCAGCTCTTCAGCCACCAGCTGGGCCAGACCCGTCAGCGTGCCCTGGCCCATTTCAGAGCGGGCAATGCGGATGACCACGGTGTCGTCGGGGCGAACCACCACCCAGGCGTTGACTTCGGGCGTCGTGCCTTGCGCCTGTGCAACGCCGGCGAATGGCACATGAAAACTCACCACCAGGCCGCCGGCCGCGGCGCTGGACAGGAAGGTTCGGCGGGAAACGGCAACGGTGTTCATGTGGTGCTCCCGTCGGTATGCTGGATGGCCAGGCCGGCTGTTTTGGTATTGCCGCCGGTGGCCACGACCTTGATCGCCGCCCGGATGCGGTTGTAGGTGCCGCAGCGACAGATGTTGGTGATGGCCTCGTCAATGTCCTTGTCGGTGGGCTGCGGCTTGTCGCGCAGCAAGGCGGTGGCGGCCATGACCATGCCGCACTGGCAGTAGCCGCACTGCGGCACATCCAGTGCTACCCAGGCTTTCTGGACCGGGTGTGAACCATCGGGTGACAGGCCTTCAATGGTGACGACCTTTTCGTTGGGGCCGACGGTGGACACAGGCCGCACGCAGCTGCGCGTGGGAACGCCGTCAATATGGACCGTGCAGGCGCCGCAGGCAGCGATGCCGCAGCCGTATTTGGTGCCTGTCAGGCCGAGCTGCTCCCGCAGCACCCACAGCAGCGGCGTGTCGCCCTCTGCCTCGAAATCGCGCACTGCGCCGTTGACATTGAGCCTCGCCATACCTTTTGCTCCTGAGTTGGAATTGCAATGGGGACCGGAAACGCGCACGGATATTACGCGGCATCCGTTTGTCTTGCACAGCGGAATGAAATGGACGGGAAAATACCCACAGGGACCTGCGGGGTGTGCCGCAGAATTCGCAACACAAGACCGGAGGAGTGCCCGCCATGCCTGTGAGTTCCATTTCACGTCGCCGTTTTGCCCAGGTCGCCGCCGGCGCTGCTGCCGCCGTTGGCCTGCCGCTGCTGGCCCAGGGTACGTGGCCGTCGCGGCCGATCCGCATCGTGGTGCCGTACACCCCCGGTGGCTTCACAGACCAGATGGCGCGCATCGTGCAGATTGGCCTGCAAAAGAGCCTGAACCAGACTGTGACCATCGACAACAAGCCGGGGGCCAACAGCATCATTGGCGTGGACGCGGTGGCCAAGGCGCCCGCGGATGGCACGACCTTTGGTGTAGTCATTGCCGCCTATGCGGCCAATACCACGCTCTACCCCAAGTTGCCCTATGACCCGAAAAAGGACCTGATGGGCGTCTCGCTCATGGGCGTGTCGCCCCTGCTGGCCGCCGTCAACAACGACGCCCCTTTCAAGACCACACGCGAGATGATCGACTACGCCCGCAGCCACCCAGGCAAGGTCAGCTTCGGTTCGTCCGGCAACGGGTCGGCTTCGCACCTGACGACCGAATTTCTCAAGGCGATCACCAAAACCTTCATGGTGCACATCCCGTACCGGGGTGCCGCGCCCGCGCTGACCGACCTGTTGGGTGGTCAGATCCAGCTGCTGTTTGATGCGGCGACCGGCTTGATCAACCCCGGCAAGCAGGGTCGGGTCAGGCTGATTGGCGTGTCGGCTGACCGCCGTCTGCCGGCGGTGCCAGATCTGCCGACGTTCATTGAGCAGGGTTTTGCCGGTTTCACCGGGAGCACCTGGGCGGGCATGCTGGCGCCGGCGGGAACCCCGCGTGAAATCATCCGGCGCATGTCGGACGAGGTGACCAAAATCATCCGCAGTGATGAGACCCGCGCACGTCTGGACACCATGGGGACATTTGCCGCGGGCGGCAGCCCGGAGGAGTTTGATACCTTCATTGCGGCCGAGACTGCCAAGTGGGCCAAGGTGATCAAGGACGCCGGGGTCAAACCCGACTGACGGTTGGCCGGTGTGGCCTTAACGCTTCAGCGTACGGCCGTCTGGTTCTCGGCCGGGTCGGTGCTGACGCGGCGGGCGCCATCAAAGCGCCGGGCCCAGTAGCTGACGCCCATGTCTTCCACCCGGACTTCGGCGCCGGGCTTAGGGGAGTGGATGAACTTGCCATTGCCCACGTAGATGCCGACATGACTGAAGGCACGCTTCATGGTGTTGAAAAACACCAGATCGCCGGGTTGCAGGTCTTTTTTGTCGATGGTCTGGGTGGCGGCGGCCTGCTCGTTGGCCCTGCGCGGCAATACCAGGCCGATGGTCTGCTCGTACATGGCTTTCACAAAGCCGCTGCAGTCAAAGCCGGTTTCCACCGAGTTGCCGCCACGCCGGTAGGGGACCCCCAGAAAGCCCATGGCAGTGACCACCAGATCCGACGCGCGGTCGGTCACGTTGTGGCGGACTTCGTCCAGGCGCTTGAGCAAACCCTTTTCGGCCATGAACTGCGTCATGTCGTCTTCGGCGGCGGCGCCCGGTGCAGCTTGGGCACTGGCACAGACAAGCAGAAGTACGCACAACCATTTGGACATGGGGAGCGAGATTACTGGCGCGATATCTAGAAGTCAAGTTAGATTTCATCGCTAAGTTATTGATTTATATTATTTTCATGAATAAAAATGTAAAGACGTTCAATTCCCTTGCCCAGACAGATGGCAGACCGCCTGCTGCTTGAGACCGCCAGGGACCAGCCGATGGAGCTCACATGTTGAAAGTGTTGTTAGCTGTTCTCGCCAGTGTGCTGTCGGGTATGGCCGTGGCCCAGACGTTTCGCACCCAGCCTGTGGCGGGGCCGTTGGAGCATCCCTGGTCCGTGGCTTTTTTGCCCGATGGCCGGTTTTTGGTGACGGAGCGGCCTGGACGGCTGCGCGTGATCGAACCGGACGGCCGGATCGGCGAGCCGGTCGCGGGTCTGCCCGATATCCAGCCGGGCGGACAGGGCGGTCTGCTGGACGTGGTGACCGACTCCTCGTTCCAGCGCAACCGCATGCTGTACCTGTGCTTTGCCCAGCCAGGGCCGGCTGGCGCCGGTACGGCGCTGGCCAGCGCCCGGCTCTCGGCCGACCGGCGTCGACTGGACGAGGTCAAGGTGATCTTCAGCCAGATGCCCAAGGTTGGAGGCAGCAACCACTTTGGCTGCCGCATCGTCGAAGCCCGTGACGGGACGCTGTTTCTCACGCTGGGCGACCGATACAGCCAGATGGCCAATGCACAGACGCTGGACAACCACCACGGCAAGGTGGTGCGCGTTCACAAGGACGGCGCGGTACCCGCGGACAACCCTTTTGTGGCCCGTGCGGGTGCGTTGCCCGAGATCTGGAGCTATGGCCACCGCAACATGCAGGGCGCCACCCTGGCGCCAGACGGCGTCCTCTGGACGCACGAACACGGTCCGCAGGGTGGGGATGAGATCAACCTGCCGCGCGCGGGGGCCAATCATGGCTGGCCCGTGATCACCTACGGAGAAAACTATGGCGGCGGAAAAATCGGCGACGGCCTGACGGCCAAGGCCGGCATGGAACAGCCCCTGCACTACTGGGTGCCCTCAATCGCCCCTTCGGGCATGGCGTTTCTGACCAGTAACCGTTACGGCCCGGCGGTACAGGGCAACCTGTTTGTCGGTTCACTCAGGTTTCAGTACCTCAACCGGATCGAGCTGTTGGCCGGCAAGGTCGCGCGGGAACACAGGATCGAGATCGGCGAGCGCGTGCGTGACGTTCGCCAGGGCCCGGACGGCTGGTTGTATGTGCTGACCGACAGCAGCACCGGTCGACTGTTGCGGCTGATGCCCTGAGACCCGAACGCCGCGTTACCCGCCCGCTGCCGGCAGGCTGTCAGGGCTTGATCAGACCCTTGCGCACGGCGTACAGCGTGAGGCTGGCGATATCGCTCAGATTCAACCGCTCCATGATGCGGGCTCGGTGCACGTCCACCGTCTTGGGACTGAGCCCGAGCTCGTAGGCAATTTCCTTGGATGCCTTGCCTTGCGCAATCAAGCGCAGGATTTCGATCTGCCGCTCGGTCAATTCATCGCTCACGGTAGGTTCTGACGGTTGCAGCAGCCTTTGGGCAATC
>CAZUJD010000212.1:0-5509 GCA_964620025.1 uncultured Ramlibacter sp.
TGGACCCGCTGTTCGGCCACGTGTTCATCTACGAACACTGCCTGCCGTTTGACGTGAGCCGCGCGTATGACGAGGCCAAGGGCATCAAGAACCCGCGCATCTGGACGGCCGAGCGCGACAAGGAAATGTGGGCGGCCCTGCAGGCCTGACCTGCAACACGCTGCCGGTTCAGGCGCCCTGGGCCGGCCCGCCCGGCCACTGAAGCCGCACGAGGGTGCCGCCGCCGTCGCGCGGCGCCAGCGAAAGCGCAGCGCCGATCGCGCTGGCGCGCGCCTGCATGCTGGGCACGCCCTGGCCGCCGATGGCACCGCTTGCCGGTGCCGCCTGGAGCGGCTGTGCTGGCAGGCCCGTGCCGTCATCGGCCACCTCCAGCACAAGACCCTGGCCGCCGGGCTCGGCCCGGCAATTCACCCACACCGCCTTTGCCCGCGCGTGCTTGACCACGTTGGTCAGCGCCTCCAGCACGATGCGCTGGATCTGCAACACCGCTGTCGGCGTCAGGCCCGCCAGGGCCGGCAGTTCATGCACGTCCCAGTGCAGGTCCAGACCGGCGGCATGCAGGCGTGGTTGCACGCGCCAGCGCAGCGTGGCCAGCGCGGTGGTCAGGTCGCCGTCGCCAATCTGCATGGAATCGACGGCCAGGCGCATTTCGTCCAGCGCCGCCTTGACCTGGTCTTCGAGTTCGGCCGCTGAGGTACCGGGCTGCTTGACCAGGTTCAGCAGACCCACCAGCTGCGCGCCCACGCCGTCGTGCAGGTCGCGCATGATGCGCTGGCGCTCGGTGGCGGCGGCCTGCGCGGCCTTTTGTTCCTGCAGCAGGCCGAAGGCGTCGCTCAGCTCGGCCTCCTTGGCGCGGATGCGTGCCTCCAGCGTCTGGTTCAGCGCCTTGAGGTTGGCGGCGCTGCGTGCATAGCGGTCCACGATGATGCCGGCCATGATCACCACAAAGAAGAACATGGTGTGCGGCGTGAGCGACGAGCGCGTGGCCCCGCCCAGGCCCAGGCGCACCAGCCCCAGGTCGTGCAGGCCGGCCAGCACGGCAAACCCGCCGGCCAGCGTCAGCACCATTGCGGTGACGCGGTGGTCCGCCCCGGGCGTGAAGGCCCGGCGCAGCACCTGCGTCCAGGTGGCCACGCCCAGCGGCGCCAGCAGCAGCAGCGCGGCCGTCCAGGCCGAGGGCACATGCAGGCCGAAACCCACCAGCACCAGCACCAGCGCCAGCGGCAGGTAGGCCAGCAGCGCGCGGGCCAGCCGGGCGTGCGTCAGGTCCAGTGCCAGCAGCGCAAACAGGCACATCAGGGCCAGGTGCCAGGCATAGGCCGTGGCGGTGACCATGCCCCAGGCCGGCCAGGGCACGGGCACGTCGGGCCACACGCGGTCCAGGTTGCGGAAGATGCCCAGGAACGAGGCCGCGGCAAAGCAGGCAAACACCGCGTCGCGCATGCGTGCCCACAGGCCCAGCGCCATCAGCCCCAGCAGGCCCAGGGCCACGCAGAACACCAGTGACGCCACGTAGCGCCAGCGCCGCTGCAGGTCGTATTCGTGCTGCAGTACGGGCTCGGGCCCATACTGCACCAGTGACAGGCCGCCCCAGCGCGCGTCCTGCACGGTGACCTGCACCAGCAGTTCGTTGGCCAGCCCGGCGTGCAGCAAGGACGCGTCCACCGGGGCCAGGTGCGGTGTCTTGGCGGCGTCGTAGCCGGGCTCGCCCAGGACACCACGCGTCAGCACGCGCACGCCGTTGACGGTGACCACCACCTGGTTGCCCACCCGGCTGAACAGCAGCGCCATGGGCTGGCTGCCCTGGCGCGGGGGCAGTGTGATGCGGTAGGTGGCCGTGCCGCTGCGCCCGGGAAACTCGTCGTCCCAGCGGTGGGTGAGCGTGACGGTGCGCTGCACGGGGCTGCTGCCCTCGGGCTCCAGCAGGGCCTGGGCCTGGCGCAACTGCAGCAGGCCGCCGGCGTCCTGGGCGTGGGCCGGCATGGCGGTGGCCAGCAGCACCATCAGGGCGGCCCACCAGGCGGCGGCCAGACCGGACAGGGTGCGCCGTCGCATCAACTGCGCAACAGCCCGAGCTGGCGGGCTTCGTACACGGCCTCGGTCTTGGAGCTGACGCTGAGCTTGCCGTAGATGTTGCGCACATGGCTGTGCACGGTGTGCACCGAAATGCCCAGCAGGTTGGCCGTTTCGCCGTAGCTGAAGCCACGCGCCACCAGCGACAGCACCTCGACCTCCTTGGGCGACAGCGGCTGGCCGGTGGCGGTTTCGCGTGCGGGCTGGGCTGGGGTGGCGGGGCCGCCACCCAGCTGGCCCAGCAGCTTGCGCGCGATGATGGGCGACATGGGTGAGCCGCCATTGCGCAGGTTCATGATGTGGGCGGCGAGGTCTTCGCCGGTGCCGTCCTTGAGCAGGTAGCCCTTGGCCCCGGCGCCAAAGGCTTTCATCATGTTGGCCTCGTCGCCGAACATGGTGATGACCATGACCTCGCAGGCTGGCTGCAGCCGCATGCATTCGCGGATGACGTCAATGCCCGAGCCGTCGGGCAGGCCCAGGTCCACCAGCAGCACATTGACGGGGTGCTCCGCCAGCCAGGCCAGCATGTCGTGGGCCCGGGCGGCCGCGTGCACCAGCTGCAGGTGCGGGTCGGCCTGGATGACGGTCTCGAACCGGCCGCGGGTGCCCGGGTCGTCCTCGACCAGGGCCACCGTGACGGTGGCGGGGGAGGTCGGCGGGGCAGGTTGGCGGGATGTGGGCATGGGCGGGGCGGCTGCACCGCAGCCTGCACGATCGTGACACAGAGCCTGCCAGCACGGCAAGCTGCGCGCATCACCCGAATAGGGGAGGCGCCGGGCCCGGCTAGCGCTGCGCGGCCAGCTCGAGCAGGTCGCGCTGGTAGGCGCGCAGCCGGCGGGCCGCGGTCTCGCGCTGGGCGGCCGTGGTGCCCGCATGCAGCAGGGCAAACGCGCGGCAGCTGTCCTGCAGCCAGGCATCGCGCTTGCGCAGCCACGCCGGGTCGGGCGGGTCCAGGCTGCGGGCCAGCAGGCCGCGCACGGCCTCCTGTGCCTGGGCTGGAGGCAGGCCGGACTGCCCCACCAGGGCGCGCAGGGTCTGCAGCACATCGCGCTGGCGGCGCTGGCGTTCGGCAAAAACCGCCGCCGCATCAAAGGCGGCCTGCTCCACGGCGCGCTGCAGCAGCGCGCGCTGGGCATCGTCCAGCGTGCCGTAGATCATCTCGGCCCGCCCGGTGAGCAGCTTGAGCCGGCGCTCCAGCAGCTCGGCGGGGGTGACGTCCAGCCATTCCTTGCGCCATTGCGCGTCCTTGCGTTCATAGTGCTTTTGCAGGTGCTGCAACTGGGCGGGCGACAGCGACTGGGCCGTGGCAGCCAGCGACGGCACGGCCTGCACCGCCACAGCGGCCAGGCGGTCGCGCGCCTGCGCCACCAGGGTGCAGGCCTGTGCCGCGGTGATGTCGGTGGGCGCCAGGCGGCCGGCCTGTTCCAGCAGCGCGGCATAACGGGGCAGCTCGGCACTGCGGTGCCACTGCTGCAGCTGGGCCAGGTCGGTGCGCACGCGTTCGGACTGCGCGTCGTCCAGGTCCAGGTAGGCGTCCAGCTGCCAGAAGGCAAATTCGGGTGCGGCGGCATAACCCAGCTTCAGGGCGCTGCAGGCCGTGAGCGCGCCGGCGCACAGGGCGGCCAGTGCCATCAGGCCGATAATCCGCAGCAGCTTGAAAACGATCAACATAGTGCAAGGGCTCCGTATGACAGCAGTGGACGTAGTGATCATGGCCGCCGGCAAGGGCACCCGCATGAAAAGCCGGTTGCCCAAAGTGTTGCACCGATTGGCCGGGCGTGCACTGGTGCAGCACGTGATTGACACCGCCGCCGGGCTGAAGGCCCGCCACGTGGTGGTGATCACCGGCCACGGCGCGCCCGAGGTCGAGGCCGCGCTGGCGCGGTCTGCCGCCGCCGCGGGCGCCACGCCGCCGGTGTTTGTGCGCCAGGAGCCGCAGCTGGGCACGGGCCACGCGGTGCAGCAGGCCGTGCCCGCCCTGCCAGACGACGGCATTGCACTCATATTGAATGGCGACGTGCCGCTGATCGAGGCCGCCACCCTGCGCGGGCTGATCACCGACTGCGCGGGCAAACGGCTGGCGCTGCTGACGGTGGACATGCCCGACCCCTCAGGCTATGGCCGCATCATCCGCAGCGGCGACGCGGTGTTGGCCATCGTGGAACACAAGGACGCCGATGCGCAGCAGCGCCAGATCCGCGAGGTGTACACCGGCGTGATGGCGCTGCCGGCCGTGCTGCTCAAGCGCTGGCTGGCGCGGCTGACCAACGACAACAGCCAGGGCGAGTACTACCTGACCGACATCGTGAAATTTGCGGTGGCCGACGGCGCCGACGTGGTGGCCACCAAAACGCCCGACAAGGTGCAGGTAGACGGCGTGAACAGCCCCGTGCAGCTGGCCGAGCTGGAACGGGCCTACCAGCTGCGCCACGCCCGCACGCTGATGGACCAGGGCGTGCGCCTGGCCGACCCGGCGCGGCTGGACGTGCGCGGCACGCTCAGCTGCGGGCAGGACGTGGAAATTGACGTGAACTGCGTGTTTGAAGGCAGCGTGTCATTGGGCGACGGCGTGCGCATAGGCGCCAACTGCGTCATTGCCAACGCCACCATTTTGGCCGGCGCGGTGATCCACCCCTTCACCCACATCGACGGCGAGAAGGCCGGCGTGCGCGTGGGCGAGGGCGCGCTGGTCGGCCCGTTTGCACGGCTGCGCCCCGGCGCGGTGCTGGGCAACGAGGTGCACATCGGCAACTTTGTGGAAGTGAAGAACTCCACCCTGGCCGCCGGCGCCAAGGCCAACCACCTGGCCTACCTGGGCGACGCCACGGTGGGCGAGCGCGTGAACTACGGCGCGGGCAGCATCACCGCCAACTACGACGGCGCCAACAAACACCGCACGGTGATCGAGGCCGACGTGCACGTGGGCAGCAACTGCGTGCTGGTGGCGCCGGTGACGATTGGGGCGGGCGGCACGGTGGGCGGCGGATCGACCATCACCAAAGACACGGCGCCGGGGGCCTTGAGCGTGGCGCGCGGCAAGCAGATCAGCATCAGCAACTGGGAACGGCCCAAGAAGGCACCGAAGTAAATGGGTTGGCTGACTGCGGCGTTCCCCAAACCACTGCTGGCCGTGGCGGCAGCGTTCCTGACCGCCAGCCTGGCGCACTTCATCCACAACGCCGAATACATCGCTGACTACCCCGGCATGCCCGGCTGGCTGACGCGCCAGGGGGTGTATGGGTTCTGGCTGGCCTTTGCCAGCCCGGGCGTGGTCGCCATCCTCTGCGCCCGGCTGCGCCGGCCACGGCTGGCGCTGGCGTTTCTGGCGGTGTATGGCGCGCTGGGGCTGGATGCCCTGGGCCACTACGCGCTGGCGCTGTGCTCGGAGCACACGCTGGCGGCCAACATCACGATCTGGGCGGAGGCGGTGACGGGG
>CAZUJD010000213.1:0-5508 GCA_964620025.1 uncultured Ramlibacter sp.
CGAGGCGGCCTGCACGCTGAATGTCAATGATGATGCTGTGGGCATCAAGTCGATCGAGCACGCGATCATCGACCGCGCCTGGGCTGAGGGCTGGGTGACGCCGCAGCCGGCCAAGCACAAGACCGGAAAAAAAGTTGCGGTCGTGGGCTCCGGCCCTGCCGGCATGGCTGCTGCGCAGCAGCTGGCGCGCGTGGGCCATGACGTTACGTTGTTCGAAAAGAATGACCGTATCGGTGGTCTGCTGCGCTATGGCATCCCCGACTTCAAGATGGAGAAGTCTCACATTGACCGCAGGGCCGAGCAGATGAAGGCCGAAGGCGTGACCATCCGCACCGGCGTCATGGTCGGAAGCCTGCCCAAGGATTCCAGGGTCACGAACTGGGCCAGGGAAACTGTGACCCCCGAGCAACTGCAAAAGGACTTCGATGCCGTTTTGCTCACCGGCGGTGCCGAACAGTCGCGCGATCTGCCCGTGCCGGGTCGCGACCTGGATGGCATCCACTTTGCGATGGAGTTCCTGCCCCAGCAGAACAAGGTCAATGCAGGAGACAAGTTCAAGGGCCAGTTGCGCGCCGACGGCAAACACGTCATCGTGATCGGCGGCGGCGACACCGGCAGCGACTGCGTGGGCACCAGCAACCGCCACGGCGCGGCGAGCGTGACCCAGTTTGAACTGATGCCCCAGCCGCCCGAGCGTGAAAACGGCGCGCTGACCTGGCCCTACTGGCCGTACAAGTTGCGCACCAGTTCCAGCCATGAAGAGGGCTGCGAACGTGAATTTGCCATCGCCACGAAGGAATTCATTGGTGAAAAGGGCAAGGTCACGGGCCTGAAGACAGTGCACGTGGAGTTCAAGGACGGCAAGTTCAACGAAATCCCGGGTACCGAGAAGGAATACAAGGCTGACCTGGTGCTGCTCGCGATGGGCTTTGTCAGCCCGGTGGCCAGTATTCTGGAGCAGTTCGGTGTGGACAAGGACGCCCGTGGCAACGCCAGGGCAAGCACCGAATTCACAGGCGGCTATGCGACCAATGTGGCCAAGGTGTTCGCTGCGGGTGACATCCGTCGCGGCCAGTCGCTGGTGGTCTGGGCCATCCGCGAGGGGCGCCAGGCGGCGCGCTCGGTAGATGAATTCCTGATGGGGTACAGCGATCTGCCCCGTTAAGCCGTAGGTAATACGGGGCTAATTCGGGAAAGGGTGCCATCCCTTATCATCCTCAAGCCGGATTGCATCCGGCTTTTTTCATTTCATGGACGTTACCACTGCCCCCGTTGTTGAATTGCGTGACCTGAGCTTCGGTTACGGCAAGCGCCTCATCCTGGATGGGTTGTCGCTGACCGTGCCGCGCGGCAAGGTCACGGCGCTGATGGGCGCCTCGGGTGGTGGCAAGACGACCGTCCTGCGGCTGATCGGTGGTCAGGTTCGCGCTACGGCCGGGCAGACGCTGTTTGAAGGTCAGGACGTGGGCGCCATGGAACCGTCCGGTCTGTATGCGGCGCGCCGTCGCATGGGCATGTTGTTCCAGTTTGGAGCACTGTTCACCGACCTCAGCGTTTTTGACAATGTGGCGTTTCCCCTGCGCGAGCACACAACACTGCCGCCCGACCTGGTGCGGGACATCGTGCTCATGAAGCTCAATGCCGTGGGCTTGCGCGGGGCACGGGACCTCATGCCCAGCGAAATTTCTGGCGGCATGGCGCGCCGGGTAGCACTGGCGCGTGCCATCGCCCTGGACCCGGAGCTCATCATGTATGACGAGCCCTTTGCCGGGCTTGATCCGATTTCATTGGGTACGGCGGCGCAGCTCATTCGCCGGCTCAATGACACATTGGGTATCACCAGCATCGTCGTGTCGCACGACCTGGAAGAAACCTTCCATATCGCGGACCAGGTCATCATCCTGGCCAATGGCCGTGTGGCCGCCCAGGGCACTCCTGACGAGGTGCGCCATTCCACCGACCCGCTGGTGCAGCAGTTTGTGAACGCGCGCGCGGACGGCCCGGTGGGTTTCCATTACCCGGGTCCGACAGTCGCCGAGGACTTCAGCGGAGGCCTGGCCCCATGAGCTGGTGGAATCCCGCCGACACCGGGTATGCGGTGCGCAGCAAGCTGGCCGACATCGGCCAGGCGACCCGGCTTTTCATCCGGCTGATGCGTTTGGCCGGGCCTGCGTTGCGGCGCTTCGGTCTGGTGCGCGACCAGATTCACTTCCTGGGCAACTATTCGCTCGCGATCATTGCCGTATCGGGCCTTTTTGTCGGTTTTGTACTGGGTCTGCAAGGCTACTACACGCTGCAGCGCTATGGATCATCCGAGGCCCTTGGCCTGTTGGTGGCCCTGAGCCTGGTGCGCGAACTGGGCCCGGTGGTGACTGCGTTGCTGTTTGCTGGACGTGCAGGCACCTCACTCACGGCAGAAATCGGCCTGATGAAGGCCGGTGAACAGCTCAGCGCGATGGAAATGATGGCCGTGGACCCGGTGCGGCGCATCCTGGCGCCCCGTTTCTGGGCGGGCATTTTCACGATGCCCCTGCTGGCTGCTGTATTCAGTGCCGTGGGTATTGTGGGCGGATGGGTGGTTGGCGTGGTGCTGATTGGCGTGGACCCGGGGGCTTTCTGGAGCCAGATGCAGGGCGGCGTGGATGTCTGGAAAGATGTGGGCAATGGCGTCGTCAAGAGTGTTGTTTTCGGCGTGACGGTGACCTTCATCGCCGTGCTGCAGGGTTACATGGCGCAGGCCACGCCTGAAGGCGTGTCGCGCGCCACGACCCGTACGGTGGTGGTGGCTTCGCTGGCGGTGCTGGGGCTGGATTTCCTGCTGACCACATTGATGTTCAGCATATAGGGGTAGTGCAATGGAACGATCCAAAAATGATGTGTGGGTGGGCCTTTTTGTCCTGATCGGGGGCGTGGCGATTCTTTTTCTGGCGCTGCAGTCCGCCAACCTGCTGAACCTTAACTTCCAGTCCACCTACCGTGTGTCGGGCCAGTTTGACAATATCGGCGGCTTGAAGCGCCAGGCAGCGGTCAAAAGCGCCGGTGTCGTGGTGGGGCGGGTCGAAACCATTACCTTTGACGACAAGTCTTACCGCGCGCGCGTGACGCTGGCCCTTGAAAGCCGTTACGTTTTCCCGAAGGACAGCACGCTCAAGATACTGACAAGCGGGCTGCTGGGTGAGCAGTACATTGGAGTAGAGGCTGGTGCGGACGAGAAAAATCTGGCGCCGGGCGATACCATTGCCTCGACGCAGTCGGCGGTAGTGCTCGAAAATCTGATCAGTCAGTTCCTGTACAGCAAGGCGGCCGAAGGCGGAACTGCGCAAGGGAATACGGCAAAAAAATGACAACAACCTCATACATACCCGGCTTGCGTGCCGGATTGTGGGCGATGCTGGCGGCACTGGTGCTTGCAACCACAGGGTGCGCCACGCGTGGCGATGTGGCATCGCGCGACCCCTTCGAGCGGTGGAACCGTGGTGTGTCCGAGTTCAACGACAACATTGACTCGCTCGTGCTCAAACCCGTGGCTGTCGCCTACCGCAGCGCCACACCACCCATGGTTCGCACCGGGGTGAGCAATTTTTTTGGCAACCTTGGCGATTTCTGGTCCTTCGTCAACAGCGCGCTGCAATTCAAGTGGCAAAACGCGGCGGAGAATTTCATGCGGCTGAATGTCAACACGTTTTTCGGCCTGGGCGGGATCCTGGATGTCGCCAGCGAAATGAATATTGATCGCCACCGTGAAGACTTCGGACAGACCCTGGGCCACTGGGGCGTGCCTGCAGGCCCGTATCTGGTGTTGCCTCTGCTTGGCCCGTCAACCTTGCGCGACACCGTGGCTCTGTCCGTCGATCGGCAGGGAGATCCGCTGAAGGACATCACCCCCGAGGCTTCCCGCAATGGCGCCTATCTGCTGCGCATCGTCGATGCCCGCTCCAACCTGCTGCGCGCCAGCTCGGTGCTGGATGAGGCCGCGCTCGACAAATACAGTTTTACACGTGATGCCTACCTCCAGCGGCGGCGCGCAGAGCTGTTCGATGGCAATGAGCCGGATGCGGCCGAGCCGTCCGGGAAAAAATGATGTGTTGCATGCTGTTGCAGGCCTTCGCAAGGCCGCTACACAGCGGCTGGAACTGACGGGTTATGTTGCAGTTCCGAGAATCAGCGGTCTGGTCCGCTTGAAAGGTAATTCATGAAACGTCGCAATTTCGGTCACCTGCTTGCAAGCCTGATGGTGGCATCTTCCATGGGCATCTGCGCCGGGCTGGCACATGCCTCCGACGAGGCGCCGGATGCCATGATCAAGCGACTGTCGGAAGACGTGATCGGCACCATCAAGGCAGACAAATCCCTGCAGACGGGTGACATCAGCCGCGTGATCGCGTTGGTGGACACCAAGATCATGCCGAACGTGAATTTCCAGCGCATGACGGCCTCCGCGGTGGGGCCAGCCTGGCGCCAGGCCACGCCAGAGCAGAAAAAGCAGCTGCAGGATGAGTTCAAGACACTTCTGGTGCGGACCTACGCCGGCGCTCTGGCCCAGGTCAATGACCAGTCGATTTCGGTCAAGCCCCTGCGCGCGGATGCGGCCGACACTGAAGTCATCGTGCGCACCGAGGTCCGCGGCCGCGGTGATCCGATCCAGCTGGACTACCGTCTGGAGAAAACGCCCGGCCAGGGCGCGGGCTGGAAGATTTTCAACCTCAATGTGCTGGGTGTCTGGCTCATGGAAACCTACCGCAGCCAGTTTGCACAGGAAATCAACGCCAAGGGCCTGGACGGGCTGATTGCCACCCTGAGCGCGCGCAACAAGAGCAACAACGCCAAAAAGGGCTGACCGTGATTGTCCTGCCTGCGGATCTGACCCACGGCCAGGCTCCCGCCTGTGCCCGCATGCTGGCGCAGGCGGTTCGGGCCGAGGCGGGTACTGTGGTGGTGGCGGATGCGTCTCCCCTGCAGAAATTTGACTCTTCAGCACTGGCGGTCTTGCTGGAATGCCGCCGTGAAGCCCTGCTGCAACGCAAGAGCTTCGCCGTCAAGGCGCTGCCGGCGCGCCTGCGCGACCTCGCGGGCCTTTACGGCGTGGCTGAACTGTTGCCAGCCTCGTCCTGAGGATTTGCCCGCCGCGTCAGCGCGTGCAGGCCGGACAACCTAGAATCGTGGGCTCCCATGCCCGCGATTTCGTTTCAGTCCGTCTCCAAAACCTATGCATCGGCCAAGGGCTCATTCAAGGCCCTGGATGGCGTGAGCTTTGACATCGAGCAGGGCGAATTTTTCGGCCTGCTGGGGCCCAATGGCGCCGGCAAGACCACCTTGATCAGTATCCTCGCCGGGCTGTCACGTGCCAATGCCGGCCAAGTGACCGTGATGGGCCACGATGTGCAGGCCGACTACGGCCACGCTCGGCGCCAGCTGGGCGTGGTGCCGCAGGAGCTGGTGTTCGACCCCTTCTTCACCGTGCGCGAAGCATTGCGAATCCAGTCGGGGTATTTTGGCGTCCGGAACAAC
>CAZUJD010000214.1:0-5506 GCA_964620025.1 uncultured Ramlibacter sp.
CCGGCAGCGCCGTGTAGTGCAGGTGGTGCGGGCCCGCCCACATGTAGGTGAAGATCAGCGCCCAGAAGTGCACGATGGACAGGCGGTAGCTGTACACCGGCCGTTCGGCCTGCTTAGGGATGAAGTAATACATCATCCCCAGGAAGCCCGCGGTCAGGAAGAAGCCCACGGCGTTGTGGCCGTACCACCACTGGACCATGGCGTCCTGCACCCCGGCGTAGGCCGAGTAGCTCTTCATGAAGCCGGCCGGGATGGCCGCACTGTTGACCAGGTGCAGCACCGCCACGGCCAGAATGAACGAGCCGTAGAACCAGTTGGCCACATAGATGTGGCGCACCTTGCGGATGCCGATGGTGCCGAAGAACACGACCGCATAGGCCACCCACACCAGCGTGATGAGGATGTCGATCGGCCATTCGAGTTCGGCGTATTCCTTGCCGCTGGTGTAGCCCAGCGGCAGGCTGATGGCGGCCGCCACGATCACGGCCTGCCAGCCCCAGAAGGTGAACGACGCCAGCTTGGGCAGGAACAGCCCGACCTGGCTGGTGCGCTGCACGACGTAGTAGCTGGTGGCAAACAGCGCGCAGCCGCCGAACGCAAAGATCACCGCGTTGGTATGCAGCGGACGCAGGCGGCCGTAGCTGAGCCAGGGAATGCCGAAGTTGAGCTCGGGCCAGGCCAGCTGGGCGGCGATCACCAGCCCCACCAGCATGCCGACCACCCCCCAGACCACGGCCATGAGCGAGAACTGCCGCACGACGGTGTCGTGGTATGTGGCAGCGGATTGAATATCAGTGTTCATTGGGCACCTTATGTCGCTTTATCGTGTCGGTGCCAGTGTCGGACAGGCGGGTGCTGGCCGACTTGATGAAAGTCAATCGCTGTGAAGAATGCGCTCGCCTTCGCCTTCCACGCCCTCAAACTGGCCGCGCCACACGGCCCACCAGAGCGCGCCCAGGATCAGCAGCGCCAGCGCCACCGACAGCGGTATCAGCAGAAACAGGATGTCCATGGAACGGCTTCCGTCAAAGGTACGGCGCCCGGGCCAGGCGCGCTGAATTGAGAACCACGCCCAGCGAACTGGCTGCCATGCCCAGGCCCGCCAGCCACGGAGGCATGAAACCCAGCACAGCCAGCGGCACGCAGACGGCGTTGTACACGGCAGCCCACAGCAGGTTCTGGCGCACGATGGCACGCGTACGCCGGGCGTGCAGCACCAGGGCAACCACCGCCTTCAGCTGACCGCCCGGGATCACCACATCGGCGCGCGACTGGGTGATGGGCGCTGCCTGACCCAGCGTGACCGCCAGGTCGGCACTGGCCAGCACCGGCGCATCGTTGATGCCGTCGCCCACCATGGCCACGCGGCGTCCGCCCGCTTGCAGCGCGCGCACATGCGCCAGCTTGGCCTCGGGCGTGCAGTCGCCAAAGACGTCACGAATCTGCACCCGGCCCGCCAGCCGCGCCACATGGCGCATGTGGTCGCCAGACAGCAGCTGCAGCCGCAGGCCCAGGGCGCGCAGTGCGTTCATGACGGGCAGCGCCTCCGGACGCAGGGTTTCGTCCAGGTCAAAGCTGGCCAGCCAGCCCTGCGCGTCAGCCAGGTGCACCTGCAGCACCCCTTCGGCACGCGGCTGCCGGGGGGCGCCGCACAGCGCGGCCGAGCCCAGGCGCAGGCTTTGCGCACCGACCTGCCCGCGCAGGCCGCTGCCGGGGATTTCCTCGACGCTGCCAGCTGGCGGCACATCCTTGTCCCCGGCATGCCGGGCCAAGGCCCGCGACGCCGGATGCAGCGAATGGCGTGCAAGCGCCGCTGCCAGCCGCAACGCCTGGTCAGCCTGCATGCCGCTGCGCGTGTGCACGGCCGACACGGCCATGCGGTCCACCGTCAGCGTGCCGGTTTTGTCAAACACCATCGTGTCCATGGCGGTGCAGGTTTCCAGGGCCTGCAGCCGGCGGACCAGCACACCGCGGCGCGCCAGGGCCCCGGCTGCCGCCAGCGTGGCCGCCGGTGTGGCCAGCGACAGGGCGCAGGGACAGGTGACGATCAGCACGGCAATGGCCACGCTGATCGCATGCGCGGGGTCGGTGCGCCACCACCAGGCGGCAGATGCCGCGGTGGCCAGCAGCACGCCCACCAGGAACGGCCGGGCCAGGCGGTCGGCCAGCTGGGCCAGGCGTGGCTTGCCGGCGGCCGCCTCGCCCATCAGGGCCACAATGCCGGCGTAGCGGGTATCGGCGCCCACACGGTCGATTTTCATTTCCACCACAGCCAGCAGGTTGTGGCTGCCGGCGATCACCCCCTGCCCTACCCCGCGCGGTACCGGCTGCGATTCGCCGGTGAGCAGCGCCTCATCCACGGTGGTGGTACCGGCCAGCAAGGTGCCGTCAGCCGCAAAGGCTTCGCCGGGCATCACCCGCACCACGTCGCCTGCGGCCAGGCGCCGCACAGCCACGCGTTCAAAGGTGCCGTCCGCGCGCCGGCGTTCCACGCTGTCGGGCAGGCGGCGCGACAGAGCGTCCAGCGAGCCCGCCGTGCGGTCGCGCAGGCGCTGCTCCAGCATGCGCCCGCTCAGCAGGAAGAACACCAGCATGGTCAGCGAGTCATACCAGACCTCCGCGCCCCAGGGACCAGTGCGGTCGAAGGTGGCTGCCGTGCTGGCGCCAAAGGCGATCAGGATGCCCAGCGCCACAGGCACATCCATGCCGATGGTGCGATGGCGCAGATCGCGCCAGGCGCTGGCAAAAAACGGCTGGCAGGAAAACAGCATGACCGGCAGGGTCAGCACCCACGAGGCCCAGCGCAGCAGCTGTTCGGCGTCTGCGGTCATCTCACCCGGCCCGGCAACATACGCAGGGAAGGCGTACATCATGACCTGCATCATGCAAAAGCCCGCCACCAGCCAGCGCCACAGCATGGTGCGCCGGGCCCTGGCGCGCACCTCGCGCTCGGCCAGGTCGGTGGCCGGCAGCGCGCGGTAGCCTGCACGTGCCACGGCGGCAAACCATTGCGACGGCCGCGTGACGCCCTCGGCCCAGACCACACGGGCCATCTGGCTGGCACCGTTGACCGATGCCTCGCGCACGCCGGGCACGGCCAGCAGGGCCTGTTCGACGGTCAGCGAGCAGGTCGCGCAGTGCATGCCGTCAATGGCCACGTGCGATTCCCAGCAGGCGCCCTGCGCGCCGCGCGGGCCGGGCCGGCTGAAAGCCTCCCAGCCGGCACGGTCGTCCAGCACGGCCTGCCAGGCAGCTGCCTCAGCGCCGGCGGCGGGGTCAAGGGGGGCGGACAGGGTGGCCTGGAACATGGCAGCAAGACTATCCGGGCAGACCTGGGCTGCGCTTGACATGGATCAACGCCGGGGCGGTGCCGGCTGCCTAAGCTGGCAGCACCAACCACCGGAACCCCAAAGGAGACTTCCATGTACAACCGCATCCTCGTCACCACCGACGGCTCCACGCTGTCCAAGAAGGCCGTAGCCGCCGCGATCGATCTGGCGGCCCTGAGCGGCGCCGAGCTGGTGGCACTGAAGGTGGTGCCGCGTTACCCCATGAGCTACTTTGAAGGCTCCATCGCCCTGGCGCCGCAGGAAGTGGGCCGCATTGAAAAACAGTGGGCCGACGACGGCCAGGCCGTGGTGGATGCCGTCAAGGCTGCCGCTGCCAAAAAGGGCGTCACGGCCCGTGCCGTCACCGCGCGCTCGGACCTGGTGGCCGAGGCCATCATCGCCGCCGCCAAGAAACACAAATGCGACCTGGTTGTGATGGCATCACATGGCCGCAAGGGCATCAAGCGGATACTATTGGGCAGCGAAACACAGCATGTGCTGACGCACTCGCACGTACCGGTGCTGGTACTGCGCTAACCCGGTTCAACCAAAAAGAAAGGGAACTTCATGAAGATTCTGCTCGCCGTTGATGGCAGCCCCTATACCAAGAAGGCCTTGGCCTGGCTCACCGTCAACCAGACGCTGAGCGCACCGGACGACGAACTCATCGTGCTGAACGTGCAGCCGCCCCTGCCCCCGCGTGCACGCGCGGCGCTGGGTGCCGACATTGTCAAGGGCTACCACCAGGACGAGGCCACCAAGGTCATCGCACCGATCGAGAAATTCCTCAAGCGCCACAAGGTGCCGGCGCGGGTGATGTGGCTGGTGGGTTCGCCCGGCGACGAGATCCTGCGCATTGCCAAGCGCGAGAAGGTGCAGCAGATTGTCATGGGCACGCACGGCCGCGGCGTGCTTGGCCGCGCCATCATGGGTTCGGTGGCGCAGAACGTGGTGTCTGGCTGCACGGTGCCGGTTCTGCTGGTGAAGTGATGCCGGGCCCCACAGGGGCCTGCAGCTGAAAGGGCCTCACCACGCGGCCCTTTTCTTTTTTCAAACGGCTAGCCCGGGCTGCGCAGGCCGATCAGGCGATGCGCCATCTGCGCAAAACCATCACCACTGCGCCCCGGCGTCACATACGCGGGCAACGCATCGATCTTCCCCACGAAATCCCGCACATTGGCCACGCCCACGGCATGGGGAAAGTGGGCGAACATCGGCGCGTCGTTGGGAGAGTCACCCGCATAGATGAAGCACTCGCGCTGCGCGTCCAGATCCACGCCGTACAGGTCCCGCATCACCTCGCGGCTCATGGTCAGCTTGTCGTAGCTGCCAAACCAGCCGTTCACGTGGATGGAGCTGACCTTGGCGGTCATGCCGGCCGCCTGCATGATCTGCACGATGCGCTGCACGCCGGCCTCGCCGATGTGCGGCACGTCTTCGCAGAAGTCGATGGCCAGGTCATACAGGCGGCAGAACTGGTCTGAAGCCAGTGCGGTACCTGGCACGTCGGCCAGCACCTGCCGGGCCACGGCGTCCATCTTGAGCCGATTGGCCTGGAGGACGGCGGGCGACAGGCTGTGCCGCACGGCCAGTTTGCGCGTGGCGCTGTCGTACCAGTAGCAGCAGCCGCCGTTCTCGCCCACCACGGCATCCACCGGCCACATGCGGGCAATGTGGTCGCACCAGCCGGCAGGCCGCCCCGTGGTGACGATGACGCGCAGGCCGCTGCGGTGCAATTGCTCCAGCGCGGCGTAGGCCGCGGCGGTCAGCTTGCCTTCGCTGGTGATGGTGTCGTCAATGTCCGTGATGACTGTGTGGATCGCCAGCGCCTGCGCGGCGCTGAACTGCTCGAACGGCGTCACGTGAACAGCGCCTTGTGCTGGTCGCGCAGCAGGTTCTTTTGCACCTTGCCCATGGTGTTGCGTGGCAGCTCGGCCACCACAAAGCAGCGCTTGGGGATCTTGAAGTTGGCCAGTTTGGACTTCAGCGCGGCGATGATGGCGTCGGCATCGGGCGGGGCGCCGGGCCTGGGCGTGACCACGGCCACCCCCACTTCGCCAAAGTCCGGATGCGGCACGCCCACCAGGGCGCTTTCGGCCACGCCGGGCAGCTCGTTGATGTAGCCTTCAATCTCGGCCGGGTACACGTTGTAGCCGCCGCTGATGATCAGGTCCTTG
>CAZUJD010000215.1:0-5378 GCA_964620025.1 uncultured Ramlibacter sp.
CAGCACCAGGGCGCTGGGCGCACCGCCAATGAAGTCGCGTCCGATGATGAAGGCCTGTGCCAGACCTTCGGGGCGCGGCTGCACGGCGTAGGTGATGCGCATGCCCCAGGCGCTGCCATCTCCCAGAAGCTGTTCGAAACGCGGCGTGTCCTGCGGCGTGCTGATCAGCAGCACGTCCCGGATCCCTGCCAGCATCAACGTGGCCAGCGGGTAGTACACCATGGGCTTGTCATACACCGGCAGCAACTGTTTGGATATGGCGAGCGTGGCCGGATGCAGCCGGGTGCCGGCGCCGCCGGCGAGGATGATGCCTTTGCGCGGGGTGGAAACGGGCATGGGGTCGTCCAGGGTAGGTCTAGGAAGTCTTGGCCAGCTCGGCCACGACGGCGCGCACGCCGTCCTGCCACGGGGGGAGCGTCAGGCCGAACGTCTGTGCCAGGCGGCCGGTGTCCAGCCGCGAATTGGTCGGCCGGGCCGCTGCGGTCGGATACTGCGACGCGGGAATGGGGTGGATGGAGGCGGGCGTGCTCCTCAGGTCCATGCCGGCGGCCAGTGCTGTTTCGACCGCCAGCGTTGCATAGGCATGCCAATGCGTCTCACCGGACGCCGCCAGGTGGTAGATGCCGGCCTGTGCGGGCTGGAGCTGCCGGATCGCATGGGCGGTCACATCGGCGATCAGGGCGGCACGCGTGGGCGCACCCCACTGGTCGGCCACTACATTGAGGCTGTCGCGCTGGCCTGCCGCCCGCAGGATGGATTTCAGGAAGTTCTGCCCCCAGCTGTCAAACACCCAGCTGGTGCGAAAAACCAGATGGCGGGCACAGTGCGCCGCGATGGCCTGTTCGCCGGCGAGCTTGCTGGCCCCGTAGGTGTTCAGGGGGGCGGTGGCGTCGGTCTCGACCCAGGCGCGTTCACCGGTACCGTTGAAGACGTAATCGGTCGAGTAATGGATTAACCAGGCACCGCAGCGCTGGGCTTCGCGCGCCAGCACTTCACAGGCCGTTGCGTTGATGGCAAACGCCAGGTCGCGTTCGCTTTCAGCCTTGTCCACCGCTGTGTAGGCCGCAGCATTGACGATCACGTCGGGCGCAACGGCCTGCACGCTGCGGGCCAGATCGTCTGGGCGGTTCAGGTCGCCGCACAGCGGCTGGCTGCCCCGGTGCAGGGCAGTGACGCGACCCAGCACCGACAGGCTGCGGCGCAGTTGCCAGCCCACCTGACCCTGGGCGCCCAGCAACAGGATGTTCAACGGGGTCGTCATGCGGCGCGTGCCAGGCCCTGGTATTGCTGGTCCACCCACTGGCGATAGCTGCCGCTGGTGACCGATTCAACCCAGGCGGCGTTGTCCAGGTACCACTGGATGGTCTGTCGCATGCCGTCATCAAACCCGACAGCGGGCTGCCAGCCCAGCTCGGTGGCAATCTTGGTGTCGTCAATGGCATAGCGCCTGTCATGCCCGGGACGGTCGGCCACGTGCGTGATGAGCGCGGCATAGGGAGCTCCACCATCCCGCGGACGCAGTTCATCCAGCGTACGGCAGATGGTGTTGACGACATCCAGGTTGGCGCGTTCGGAACGACCGCCAACGTTGTAGGTTTCTCCGGGCTGTCCGCCGGCCAGCACCGTGCGAATCGCAGAGCAGTGGTCGTTCACGAACAGCCAGTCCCGGATCTGCTGGCCATCACCGTACACCGGCAGCGGCTTGCCCCGAAGTGCGTTGTGGATGATCAGCGGAATCAGCTTTTCGGGGAACTGGCGCGGACCGTAGTTGTTGGAGCAATGGGTGGTCAGCGTGGGCAGCCCGTAGGTATGCTGGAACGCCCGCACGAAATGGTCGGATGCCGCCTTGGAAGCTGAATAGGGGCTGTTGGGCTCGAAGCGGTGCTGCTCGGTAAAGGCGGGTGCCTGGGCACTGAGTGAGCCGAAGACCTCATCCGTAGACACATGCAGGAACCGGAAGGCTGCCTGCTCCTGGGCCGGCAATGTCCGCCAGTAGGCGAGCGTGGCGTCCAGCAGGCTGAGCGTTCCCACCACGTTCGTTTGAGCAAAAGCCATGGGGCCGGAAATGGAGCGGTCCACGTGGCTTTCGGCCGCGAAATTGATGATGGCGCGTGGCTTGTGCGTTGCCAGTAGCTGCGACACCAGCGCCGCATTGCCAATGTCGCCATGCACGAAGTGGTAGTCCGGCTTTTGCGCCACGGCCGCCAGGTTGCCGGGGTGTCCGGCATAGGTCAGCAGGTCCAGATTGACCACGGGGCCATGGCCTCCTTGCAACCACTCCAGCACGAATGCCGATCCAATGAAGCCGCACCCACCCGTCACCAGAATCATGTTGTCGCCTTGTTACCCTGAGAGTCAGGCCTGCATTCTATTAGACGAGGCTGCAAGCCAGCGCCACACGGTAGGCCAGCTGGGCAGCCCGTCCTTCGCGCCGCACCCCGCTTTCGTCCAGCCGGCGCCACCGTACCCATGGGGGTCCCGACCGGGCTGCTGAAAAGGCTTGCAACGTACGCAGGCTGGCCGGTGTCAGGCCGTCGCGTACATGCGCCAGCGCCGACAGGTTCAGGTCCGTCCACAGCCTCAGGTCGCCCAGGTACAGGCGTTTGAGCCGGTGCCAGCGGGCCCGCAGGCTGCGGTTTTCGCCCATGGCGTTGCCACGGTGCTGCCGGTATTGCACATGGATGGTCGGGTCGAATACCACCACACCGCCGGCGCCGGTCACCAGCAGGTAGGCCAGCCAGTCATGCGCCACTACGCAGGAAGGTGGCACATGGCGCATCAAGGCGCGGGCTGCGGGGTTGATCAGCATGGTGTTGCCCCCGCATACATTCTGGGCCAGTGCATGCGCGAAGTTGCAGGCAACCGGCGGCGGACGCGAGGCGCCGATGACCCGGTCATCGGCGTCGATGTATTGCGTACGGGCGCAGTACAGCGCAGGTGCGTCCGCGCAAGCACCCAGGCCCCTGACCGAGGCTTCCAGGCGGTCGGGTAGCCAGATGTCGTCCTGGTCCGAGAAGGCGAAATAGTCTGCCTGGATCCCGTCGTTGTTCACAAGCGACATGTAGTTGGCGGCGAATCCCTGGCGCGGTCCGGCCCCTACATGAATTCGAAACGCCGGATGCTGCACCATGAATTCCTGAATGAGATCCAGCGTGGCGTCACTGGAGCCATCGTCCGAAATCCACAGGGACCAGTCACGGTGCGATTGCGCTGCAATGGAATCAAGTTGCGCCCGCAAGTGGCGCGCGCCGTTGTACGTGCACAGAAAGATGGCAACGTGGTTACCTCCGGATGCACACTTTGGTGCGCCAGAGAGCCTTGTACCTACAATGGGGGCACAACTATCGATCATTCGCTTCCCCACAGATGCTTGGTTTGGCCTTCATTGGGTTCGTGTTGAGCCTTTTCGTGTCGCTGGCGCTGATTCGTCATGGCCGGCTCCATGCGAGCAATTACGCCAGTGACCTGCCGCAGCGGTTTCACCTGGGCCACATTCCGCGAATCGGCGGTATTGCCATTTTCACCGGGATTGCCGGCGGTACCCTGGCCGCGCCGGTGCTGCTGGAATTCGGGATCACCACTAACGTACCCATTACGGTCCGGGACTGGTTCCTGTGGTGCCTGGTTCTGGCCCCCATCGTGGCTGGTGGTGCGTATGAAGACCTGAGCGCACGGCTGTCTGCCCGCTGGCGTTTTCTCATCACGGCCTGTGCGGCAGTTTTGGCGTGCTGGTGGATGGGGCTGAGCGTGCCCCGGCTGGATGTGCGCTGGATCGATTCCTTGTGGTCCATGACGCCAGCACTGGGCATTGCCCTGGCCCTGCTGGGTGTAACCGGGCTGCCTCATGCCCTGAACATCATCGACGGCTTCAACGGCCTGGCGGGCATCGTCACCATCCTGATCTGCCTGGCGCTGGCCCATGTGTCGCTGCAGATCGGTGACCGGCAGATCGCGGCCTACATGCTGGTCACGGTCGGCGCGACCGGTGGTTTCCTGTACTGGAATTACCCGCGGGGACTGATCTTTGCGGGCGACGGCGGCGCCTACCTGTGGGGCGGCTCCATCGCATTGGCTGCCATCCTGCTCGTGCAGCGGCACCAGGAGGTCTCGCCCTGGTTTCCCATGCTGCTGACCATCTACCCGGTTTGGGAGGTGATTTTCTCGACTTACCGCAAGATGGTGCGCGGCCTGTCGCCCACCGTGCCGGATTCCATCCACTTTCACATGCTGATCTACCGGCGCCTGGTGCGGGGTGTCTTTCACGATGACGAGACGCGCCGGGTTCTGGTACGCAACAACCGCACTTCGCCCTATCTGTGGGGCTTCACCATGCTGACCGTGGTGCCCGCGGTACTGTTCTGGAACAACACCCGCGTGCTCATGGTGTTCTGTGCCCTGTTTGCCGTGTCCTACGTCTGGGCCTACTTCACCATCATCCGCTTCAAGGTCCCCCGCTGGCTGCGGCGCTGACGACCAGGCGGGCCGCGCGGTGCGCATTGGGGCACAATTTGCGCATTCCACATTTCCTCCCCCTGCCATGACCACCGAGCTGCCCCACATTGCCCCGCGCGACAAGGCCGAAATCCTCGCCCAGGCGCTGCCCTACATCCGCAAGTTCCATGGCAAGACCATGGTCATCAAGTACGGCGGCAACGCCATGACCGATCCGGCCCTGCAGGCCGACTTCGCAGAAGACGTCGTGCTGCTCAAGCTGGTGGGCATGAACCCGGTGGTGGTGCACGGCGGCGGCCCTCAGATCGAGACGGCGCTCAACCGCCTGGGCAAGAAGGGTGAGTTCGTGCAGGGCATGCGCGTGACCGATGCCGAAACCATGGAAGTCGTCGAATGGGTGCTGGCCGGCGAGGTGCAGCAGGACATCGTGGGCCTGATCAACCAGGCCGGCGGCAAAGCCGTGGGCCTGACGGGCCGTGACGGCGGGCTGATCCGCGCACAAAAACTCAAGATGGTGGACAGCCAGGACCCGACCAAGGAACATGACGTGGGCCAGGTGGGCGACATCGTCTCCATCGACCCGAGCGTGGTCAAGGCACTGCAGGACGACGCCTTCATCCCCGTCATCAGCCCCATCGGTTTTGGGGAGGCCAACGAAAGCTACAACATCAACGCCGACGTGGTGGCCGCCAAGCTGGCCACCGTGCTCAAGGCCGAAAAGCTGATGCTGCTGACCAACACGCCCGGCGTGCTTGACAAGACCGGCAAGCTGCTGACCGACCTGACCGCGCGCGAAATCGACGAGCTCTTTGCCGACGGCACCATCTCCGGCGGCATGCTGCCCAAGATCGCCGGCGCGCTGGACGCCGCCAAGAGCGGCGTCAATGCCGTGCACATCATCGATGGTCGCGTGCCGCACGCGATGC
>CAZUJD010000216.1:0-5361 GCA_964620025.1 uncultured Ramlibacter sp.
TCACGTCCGAGGTCCTGCTGGGCGTGATCTTCTCGAAGTTCTGTATTGGCAAATGACCTGAGCCGTGCGCGTATCAGGTGTAAGCGCTCGTTAACGCCCCTTGCCGCGCCAGGGGGGCGCGGCTACTGTGGGGCCACCATGAACGCCCCACTACGCACCCCCCTCAAGTTCGACGTTCACGCCCTGGTCCAGGCCATGGCGCACAACCAGACCAACGACCGCATGGGCTGCACGCTGACGGCGGCCCAGTGGGACATGCTGGGCAGCTACATGCAGCCCTTTGCACTGGCGCAGGGCCAGGTGTTGATCGAGCAGGGCGCGGCCGACCGTACGCTGTACCTGCTGGAGTCTGGCTCGCTCAGCGTTCACTATGAAGACGACAAGGGCCGCGTGCGGCTGGCCATTGTGGCGCCGGGCTCGGCGGTCGGCGAAGGGGCTTTCTTCACGCACAACCCGCGCAATGCCACCGTGCAGGCTGCGGCGCCCAGCAAGGTCTGGTGCCTTACGCCCATCCGTTTTGCCGAGCTGTCCAACCGGCACCCCAATATTGCTCTGGAGCTGGCCATGGCGCTGGGCTCCCTGCTGGGCCGGCGGCTGGTCAACAAGCCCAAACGGGTGGCGGTGACCTAAGAGGCCCCCCGAGGGAGCCTCAGTCGCCTTGGGGCGGCCCGGCGCTGAAGGAGCGGTTTGACAACTATTTCACGCCGGACGCAGTTGCTGAGGTAAACGGCCCGTATTTACCGCCGGACGGCAGCAAAACCCCGAGTTGGCGCCCCTACACTTTCGTATGCGTGCCGGGCCGGTTGGCCGGCCCGTCGCACCCCTTCCGAACAAAGGCCCGCCATGTCACTGCTCAACTGGTTGTTCCCGCCGCAAAAATCGGACAAAGGCGTCCCGGCGTTGCCTGAGAGCTCGGGCCTGTCACGCGTGGAGTCCACCCGCCCGGTCGCCTCCACCCGCAACACCGCCAGGCACCCCGCCGACAACGCCCAGCCCGGCAACCGCAAGTCAGAGCGCATGGCCCGCCGCGAGCTGCTTTACACCGTGGTGCGCGAGGCCATGGTGCGTGCCGGCATGCTGTCGTCCAGCTACAAGTTCAAGGTGCTGTCGCTGGATGCGCGCGGCCGCCAGTTCCTGGTGATGATGGACCTGGCCCGTGAGCATGGCGACGAGACCAGCCGCCTGGCAGAGATCGAGGCGCTGATTGCCCAGAGTGCCAAAGCCCGGCACGACATCGTGGTGACTGCGGTGTACTGGCGCCTGAACGAACATGTGGCGGTCGGTCTGCCGCAAACGCGCCAGCCGGCGGCCCGTGCATCAGGCCCCATGCCGCTGGAGCCACTGGCGCAGGTGTCACAACCCGCGCCGCTGGTGTCGCAACCCATGCCGCTGCCGCCGGCCCGTCCGGCAGCGGCCGGCGGCGGCCGGTACGAGCCGATCGATGCCGATGAAGTCGCCGCCTTCAAACAGGCGCTGGCGGCAGGGGTCAAACCGCGGCCCGCAGCGCCCGCAGCCGGCGCCACCGCACGGGCCTTTACCGACGGCACGTCGCGCCACGGGCCCCAGAGCTACACCCTGCTCACCGGCTACGAAGATACCGAATTGCCGGACGACACCCCGGCGCTCAGCGGCACGCAGTACGGCGCGCTGAACTGAGCTGCGTCAGGCACCAGAACAAAAACACCGTTGAGAGGCGCGCCTGAGCGCGCCCAGGAGCACAACTTGAACGTACAGCAACTGATGGACGCGGTCAGCGCGTTGCAGGCGCATGACGCACTGCCATGCAAGCTGAGCCTGGACGAATGGAAGAAGGTGGCGCCCTACCTGTCCATCCGCTTCCTCAAGGCGGGCGACGCACTTATCCGCCAGGGCGAATCCGACCGCGAACTGTTCATCCTTGCCGAAGGTGAGCTGCACGTCACCATCCACAGCACAGTGCTGGCCCGGCTGGCACCCGGGACGGTGGTGGGCGAGGGCACGTTTTTCTCGGGTCAGCCACGCAGCGCCAACGTGGTGTCAGCCGCGCCGGGCGTGGCCTGGTCATTGAGCTGGGACAAGTTTGAAATACTGTCACTCAAGCAGCCGCGGCTGGCGGTGGACCTGGTCAAGGGCCTGGCGGCCGTGCTGGCCATCCGCATGCGGGAGGCCATCCTGGTGGGGCAGTTCACCTGAGCCCCATCAGGCATCCCACGCCACGGGTGGCGCGCGGGGGGCCTTCAGTGCCCCTGGAAATCAACCAGCGTAAAAAGCGGCAGGCCGCCTTCGGTCAGTCGCCTTGAGCCGCCCAGCTCGGGCAGATCCACAATGGCGGCGCCCTCCATCACGGTGGCGCCCAGCTTTTCCAGCAGCTTCTTGCCGGCCATCATGGTGCCGCCGGTGGCGATCAGGTCGTCGATCAGCAGCACCACATCGCCGGGTTTGACCGCGTCGGTGTGCAGCTCCACGGTGGCGCTGCCGTATTCCAGCTCGTAGGTTTCTTCCACGGTGGTGAAGGGCAGCTTGCCCTTTTTGCGGATCGGCACGAACCCGACACCCAGCTCATAGGCCACCACCGAGCCCAGGATGAACCCGCGGGCGTCCAGGCCAGCGACAACATCGGGGCGGCGGTCCATGTAGCGGTGCACGAATGCGTCGATCAGCACACGAAAGACCTTGGGGTTCTGCAGCAGCGGCGTGATGTCGCGAAACTGCACGCCCGGGGCCGGCCAGTCGGGTACGGTGCGGATGTGCCGGCGAAGGTAGGGGCCGGATTGAAAGCTGTCGTCGGAGTGGGTCTGGGGCATGGGGCTTTCAGCCGAAGGTGCTGCGGGCCATCATTTTGCCCTGCGCACCCACCACCAGCCCCTCGCCCATGGACATGCCTTCACCGGTCAGCGCTGTCATGTTGACCTGGTGCGTGACCCACACTTCGAACTGCCCCGCGGGGATGCGCGCCAGCGCCGAGCGCAGCTGCGCTGTCTGGGCTGCCTGCGAGTCGCGCCGGTCAAAGAAGGAATTCAGTGCCGGCCACACCACATGGCGGCCGAATGCCAGGTCGGCTGTGTCCTTGCAGCGGCACCAGGCGCTGGACTGCACGGCGCGCGGCTTGAGCCCCTGCGCCACGAACCACTGGCCGATGCGCCGGGCCTGGGCGCGTCCTTCTTCACTCAGGTTGCGCTGTGTGCTGCACAGGTCCACCCGGAAGCCCTCGGGATCGCCCACGCCGGCCACGGTCTGGGCATGCCGGATCAGCACGACGCAGCCGCCTGCGCGGATGACGCCGGCCACCGGGTCCGCCGGTTGGGCAGGCACCGCCCGCGGCAGCAGCAACGCGCCTGCGCCGGCGCCCAGCAGGGACCGGCGCGAAAGGCCGTCGGGATCAGGCCAGTGGCTTGAACGCGTAACCATTACCGGCCGATTCAATGCTGCCAAATGCAGGGAACGGGAAGTGGAAGCCACCGGCCATCATCTTGTCCTTGACGATCATGTCGAAGATCTTCCGGCGCGTGGCGCGCGCCATTTCCTTGTCCATGTCAAACGTCACCGACCAGTCAGGGCTGCGGGCAAACAGGCTGGGCACGTTGGTCAGGTCAGCCACATAGGCGAATGATTGTCCCTCGGATTTGACGGTGAACAGGGTGTGGCCCGGCGTGTGGCCGAATGCGGCGACGGAGGTGATGCCGGGGGCGACTTCAGCGCCTGGCTCGAAGCGTACCAGCTGTTCGGCTGGCAGACCCCCCAGCACACGGCGCACGTTCTGGAAGGCGCCCTTCATGGCGGGAGGGGCGGCCTCCATGCGGGCGTCGTCCATCCAGAACGCATGCTCGGGCGCCGGCACCATGATTTTGGCCTTGGGGAACACCAGCTGGCCGGCCTTGTTCCGGATGCCGTTGATGTGGTCACCGTGGTAGTGGCTCAGGATGATGGTGTCAATGTCATCAGGCTTCAGGCCGGCTTCGGCCATGTTGGCCACCAGCTTGCCGGTGCTGGGCGGTCCGTTGTCGGCAAAGCCCGTGTCCATGAGGATGCGGCGGCCGCCGGCCACGATGACGAAGGGCGTGAACGGGATGTCCACATAGTCCGTGGGCAAGCCCTGGGACGCCAGCAGGGCCTTGACCTGTTCCAGCGGCGCGTTGGTCACGAACTCTTCGCCCAGCGGGCGGCGCAGCGCGCCGTCATTCAGGGCGATGACCTCCATGGCGCCGAGCTTCATGCGCTTGAAGCCGACGGCAGGCGCCTGTGGCGCACCGAAATTGGGTGTGCTTTGTGACCAGACCGAAGAAAAGGTCAGCGCCGCAGCGCCTGCCATGCCCGCACCTAGAAAACCGCGTCGATCCATGCTTGACTCCTGGGAAGGGTGAGTGAAAAACCGCAGAGGCCGAATAATGACTCAACAGTAAGCGTGCAAACCGATTGGTCGCGATTGCCCGTTGGCGGTCTGGGGTTTTGTGCGGTAGCGCCGGTTCAGCCGCGCAGCAGCTTCTGCTCGGCCATGGCCAGGATCTCGGGCTTGCCGGACAGCACCAGGGCGTCGCCTTCTTCGAGCAGGGGGTCTTCGTCCAGCGGCACGGCCCGCCCGTTGGCCCGGCGCAGGTTGACCACCCGTACCCCCATGGCATGCAGCGCCAGGTGGCCCAGCGGGCGGCCGATGGACTTGGCGCCCAGCGGCAGCGTGAAGGTGCCCAGGCGTTCGTGTTCGCGTTCGTTCACGGTGTCGTCGTCGGCGCCGTGAAAGTAGCCGCGCAGCAGGTTGTAGCGCGCGTCGCGCTGGTCCTGCACCACGCGGATCACACGGCGCATGGGCACGCCCACCAGGGCCAGTGCATGGCTGGCCAGCATGAGGGAGCCCTCAATCGCTTCGGGCACCACCTCGGTGGCGCCGGCCGCGCGCAGCTTTTCAAGGTCCAGGTCGTCCTGGGTGCGCACGATCACCGGCACCTGCGGTGCGTGGGCGCGGGTGCTGGCCAGCACTTTCAGTGCACCGGGGGTGTCGATGTAGGTCACCACCACGGCGCTGGCGCGCGCCAGGCCTGCCGCCATCAGCGCCTGCAGCCGGGCTGCGTCGCCAAACACCACGGAATCCCCCGCTGCTGCTGCCTGGCGCACGCGGTCCGGGTCCAGGTCCAGTGCCATGTAGGGAATGCCTTCGCGCTCCAGCATGCGCGCCATGTTCTGGCCGCTGCGGCCGTAGCCGCAGATGATCACGTGCTTGCTGGTGTTGATGGACTTGCGCGCGATGCTGGTCATCTGCAGCGACTGCTGCAGCCATTCGCTGGCCACCAGTTTCATGACGATGCGGTTGCTGTACATGATGATGAACGGCGTGGCCAGCATCGACAGCACCATGCTGGCCAGGATCGGGTTGAGCAGCGCGGGCGGCAC
>CAZUJD010000217.1:0-5334 GCA_964620025.1 uncultured Ramlibacter sp.
CAGGTGGTGCTGGCCGGCTCCTTCACCCGGCCCATGGCCGCGAAGGCAGGCGACGTGTTTGACGCCGACTACGGACCACTCGGCCGCTTTGAATTCACATTTGTTTGAGCACACCATGCAGACACCTACCAATTCCTTCAAGCAGGCGCTGGCCGACAAGCGCCCCCAGATCGGCCTGTGGATGGGCCTGGCCGACCCCTACGCCACCGAAATCTGCGCCGGCGCCGGATTTGACTGGCTGCTGATCGACGGCGAGCACGCACCCAACGACCTGCGCTCCGTCCTGCAGCAATCGCAGACCATCGCGGCCTATCCGGCGTCGCACGCCATTGCACGCATCCCCATGGGCCACGGCCATGTGGGCCAGGCGCTGATCAAGCAGTACCTGGATCTCGGCATACAGACCCTGCTGGTGCCGATGGTGGACACACCGGCGCAGGCTGCCGAGATCGTGCGCTGCGCGCGCTACCCGCAGGACGGCGGCGGTGGCGGCATCCGCGGCATGGCGGGCGCACGCGCATCGCGCTGGGGCCGCTACCCGGCCTATGCCAGGGAGGCCAATGCCCGGGTCTGCCTGCTGTTGCAGGCAGAGACCAGCGAATCACTGCGCCACCTGGACGCCATTGCCGCGACTGACGGCGTGGACGGCGTCTTCATCGGCCCGGCCGACCTGTCGGCGTCCATGGGACATGTGGGAAACCCCGGCCATCCCCAGGTTCAAGCTGCCATCGAAGATGCCATCCAGCGCATCCTCAAGGCCGGCAAGGCGCCCGGCATCCTGACGCCTGACGAGGCGCAGGCGCGCAAGTACCTCGATATGGGCGCCCTGTTCGTGGCCGTGGGCCTGGACACCAACCTGCTGGTGCGTGCCACTACGGCACTGGCGGCAAAGTTCAAGTCCGGCACGCAGGCCGTGCCGGCCAGCAAAACCTACTGAGTAAGCATCCATGGCCGATACGCCGCGCAAGTTCCGCTCCGCCACCATCTATGAGGGCACCATCCGCGCCACCACGCGCAGCTTCCTGCATGCGCTGGGTCAGGACGAGGACGACATCACCCGGCCGCACGTGGGCGTGTTCCACACCGGCGGCGAGATGAGCCCGTGCAACATGAACCTGCAGGGCCAGGCTCAGCATGCCAAGACCGGCATCTATGCCGCCGGTGGAATGCCGCATGAGTGTCCGGTGGTGTCGGTCAGCGACGGGCTGACCATGGCGCATTCGGGCATGCGCTTTTCCTTGATCTCGCGCGAGCTGATCGCCGACAGCGTGGAGGCGTCCACCCGCGGCCACCAGTGGGACGGCATCTTTGCCATCGGCGCCTGCGACAAGAACCTGCCGGGGCTGATGATGGGCATGGTGCGCTGCAATGTGCCCAGCGTTTTCGTGCACGGCGGTTCGGCCCTGCCCGGCCAGGCCCCCGGCGTGGACGGACGCGACCTGAACGTGGTGGACACCTACGAAACCATTGGCAAGGTCCTGGCCGGCGACGCCACGCAGGACGAGCTGAAGGCCATGAGCCAGGCCTGCCTGCCCACGGCCGGCGCCTGCGCCGGGCAGTTCACGGCCAACACCATGGGCATGGTGTCCGAGGCGATTGGCCTGGCTCCCATCGGCTCCAGCATGGTGCCCGCCGTCTTCAGCGAACGTGCGCCGCTCATGCGCCGCACGGCCCGCGCCCTGATGGCGGCGGTGATGGGCGAAGCCCCCCTGCCGCGCGATATCGTTACCCGCAAGGCGCTGGAAAACGCCTGCGCCATCGTGTCGGCCACCGGCGGTTCCACCAACGCGGCACTGCACATTCCGGCCATTGCACACGAGGCCGGCATTGCCTTTCACCTGGACGACGTGGCGCAGGTGTTTGCGCGCACGCCGCTGATCGGCGACCTGCGCCCCGGCGGCAAATACCTGGCGCGCGACGTGTACTACATCGGCGGTGCGCAGGTGATCCTGCGCGAGCTGCTGCGCGGCGGGTTCCTGCATGGCGACGCGCTGACCTTTACCGGCCGCACGCTGGCCCAGGAGATTGAATCGGCGCAGGCCCCGGACGGCCGCGTGGTGCGCAGCCTGGAAGACGCACTGAGCCGAGACGGCGGTCTGGCTGTGCTCAAGGGCAACCTGTGTCCGGACGGCGCGCTGCTGAAAACCGCAGGCCTGAAGACGCTGGTGCACAGCGGCCCGGCGCGCGTGTTCGAGAACGAAGAGGAAGCCCAGGCCGCCGTGCAGCAGATGCGCTACCAGGCCGGCGACGTCATCGTCATCCGCAACGAAGGGCCGCGCGGCAGCCCCGGCATGCGCGAGATGCTGGGCATTACCGCGCTGCTGTACGGCCAGGGCATGGGCGACAAGGTCGCGCTGCTGACCGACGGGCGGTTTTCAGGCGCCACGCGCGGCCTGTGCATCGGCTATGCCGGGCCCGAAGCCGCCGACGGCGCGCCGCTCGCGGCGCTGCGCGACGGCGACATGGTGCGCATTGACGCCCGGCCCGGCGCACTGAGCATCACGGTGGACCTGACACCTGAGGACATCCGCGCGCGGCTGGCAGGCATGCAAAAGCATGCAACACCGCGCGGCGGATTGCTGGAAAAGTACGCTGCCACGGTGCGCCCCAGCCACCAGGGCGCGGTCACGCATTCGGGCGCGGTCGTCTGGATGCGCGACGCGTCATGAAGGCCTAGACTCGCGGTTCCATTTTTTTACTGATCACACGGAGACAACACATGACCGTCACTCGTCGCCTAGTCCTGCAATCTGCTGGCGCATCGGCCTTCCTGGCAAGCCTGGGCCAATCGGCCCTTGCGCAGGCCCAACTGGAAAACACCCGGATCATCACGGGCTTTGCCGCCGGTGGCACATCCGACACCATCTGCCGCCGGGTAGCGCAAAAGCTGCAGGGTGACTTCGCCAGGTCAGCCGTGGTCGAGAACAAGACAGGCGCAGGCGGCCAGATTGCCGTGCAGACCGTCAAGGCCGCTGCCGCCGACGGCACCCACATCCTGCAGACACCGACATCCATCCTCACCATCTACCCGCACATCTACAAGAAGCTCGCCTACGAACCGCTGGTGGACCTGACGCCGGTGACGCTGGGCTGCGTGTTCGACTTCGGCCTGGCCGTGGGTCCGGCCGTGCCGCTGGGCGTGAAGAGCGTGCCCGACTTCCTGGCCTGGGCCAAGGCCAACCCGCTGGGCGCCAATTTCGGCTCACCCGCCGCCGGCTCCACACCGCATTTCATCGGCGCGCTGCTGGGCAAGAACGCCGGCGTGGACCTCAAGCATGCCGCCTACCGCGGCACGCAGCCGGCCATGCTGGACCTGCTGGGCGGCAATGTGTCGGCCGTGTCCGGCCCCATCGGCGACCTGACGCAGCACCTGCCCACCGGCAAGGTCCGCATCCTGGGCGTCTCCGGTGCCAAGCGCAACCGCTTTGCGCCCGATGTGCCCACTTATGAAGAACAGGGCATCAAGAACGCCACGCACAGCGAATGGTTTGCGTTCTTCCTGCCGGCCAAGGCCGCGCCCGATCTGGTGGCCCGCCTGAACGCGTCGATGAAAAACGCGCTGGCGCAAAAGGACGTGATCGACGGCCTGAACGGCTTTGGCCTGGAGGCCATGTCGTCCACGCCGGCCGAACTGACGGAGCTGATCAAGCGCGACACCGCCAAGTGGGCGCCGATCGTGAAGCAAGTCGGCTTCACGGCAGAGGCTTAACAGGCCCACCCCCGAAGCGGCCTTTGGCCGCCTCCCCCTCAAGGGGGCGACACCAGCGGCCCGGCAAAGCCGGTTCCACGGTGTCACTTGAATCGAGAAAGGACCGTGATGAACGCTATTTTGAAACCCGCCATGCATCCCGATGAATGGGCCGCGCGCGTGCAGCTGGCCGCGTGCTACCGCATCTTTGACATGCTGGGCTGGACCGAGATGATCTACAACCACATCACGGTGCGCCTGCCCGACAGTGTCACGGGTGGGCAAAAGCAGTTCCTCATCAACCCCTTCGGCCTGCACTATAGCGAAGTCACGGCCAGCAACCTGCTGAAGATCGACATCCGGGGCAACAAGCTGGATGACAACCCGTGGCCGGTCAATCCGGCCGGCTTCACCATCCATGCCGCGATCCACGACAACGTGGACGGCGCCCACTGCGTCATGCACACCCACACCACCAACGGGCTGGCCGTGGCCTGCACGCAGGGCGGCCTGGCGCAGAACAACTTCTATTCCGCCCAGCTGCACGGCATGGTGGCGTACCACGACTTCGAGGGCATCACGGTCCATGCCGACGAAGCGCCACGCCTTTTGGCCAGCATGGGCGACAAGCCCCTGCTGATCCTGCGCAACCACGGGCTGCTGGCCGCCGGCCCCACCCTGCCGCTGACGCTGGTGCGGCTGTGGACGCTGCAACGCGCCTGCGATGTGCAGGTGACGCAGGCTGCTTTGGGCGCGGCCATCCCCGTGCCCGAGGCCGTGGCGCACAAGACCACACACGACTCGTTCCAGTTCGACGCGAAATTCGGCGCGGGCCAGGACGTGTTTGATGCACTGGTGCGGCGCGTGGACCGCATCGACGACAGCTACAAGAACTGAGACACCCCATGAAAGTAACCATCTACGGCGCCGGCGCCATCGGCGGCTGGATCGGCGTGCGCCTGGCGCGGGCGGGTTGCGAGGTCAGCGTGGTCGCCCGCGGCGATACGCTGCAGGCCATCCAGGCGGGCGGCCTGCGGCTGCAAGACGGCGACAGCACGACCAGCGTGCCGGTGCGTGCCAGCAGCAATCCGGCCGACCTGGGCGTGCAGGACCTGGTGGTGGTGGCCGTCAAGGCGCCGGCCATGGCCGGTGTGGCACAGGCCATCGCGCCGCTGCTCGGGCCGCAGACCATGGTGCTCACGGCCATGAACGGCGTGCCCTGGTGGTTCTTTGAAGGCTTTGGCGGCGCGCTGGCCGGCACGCGGCTGACGGCCGTGGATCCTGGTGGCGCCATTGCGGCGGCCATCCCGGGCCAGCACATCATCGGCTGCGTGGTGCATGCCAGCTGTTCGCTCAACGGACCGGGGCATGTGAAGCACCACTTCGGCAACCGGCTCATCATCGGCGAGCCATCGGGCGAACAGACCGCCCGGGTGCAGCAGCTCACCGC
Source organism: uncultured Ramlibacter sp. (assembly GCA_964620025.1). Taxonomy (GTDB): domain Bacteria; phylum Pseudomonadota; class Gammaproteobacteria; order Burkholderiales; family Burkholderiaceae_C; genus RAM1. The sequence continues at coordinate 5,139 of CAZUJD010000217.1, forward strand.
GCTGCTGGCCAGGGCCGGCTTCGAGGCCGTGCTGTCCGGGCAGATACAGAAAGACGCCTGGTACAAGCTGTGGGGCAACATGACGGTCAATCCGGTCAGCGCCATGACCGGCGCCACCACCGACCTGATCATGGGCGACGACCTGGTTCGCGGCTTCATCTCCGCCGTGATGCTCGAAGCCAAGGAGATCGGCGCG
>CAZUJD010000218.1:0-5325 GCA_964620025.1 uncultured Ramlibacter sp.
TCCATGTATCACCCACCAGATTCAAAATAAAACGGCGCCTCAGGCGCCGTTTTTCGTTGGGGCTCAAAACTTCTCAGGTTACGGCCACGCGCTTGCTGATGTCCAGCATGCGCGTGGACAGGATGGCGCCCAGCGTCATCGACAGTGACAGTGCCACGGCAGTGTGTTCCTTGGCCATGCGGTCAAAGCGTTCGGGCGTCAGACCCCATACGCGTGACGGTTCCAGTGCCTGTACCGTGGCGTTGCGCTCGATGTGCGAGAAAAACGCGCCTTCGCCCACGACCGCACCGGCGCCCAGAGTGGCCACATGCACCTGGCCGGCCTGGTCGCCGTAGTGCACGCGCAGTGAGCCCTTTTCAATGAAATACAGCGTGCGGTCCAGTGCACCCTGCGAGATCAGCACATGGCCGCGCTGCATGTCCTCGGGTATCAGGTACTCGGCCAGCACGGGCCAGGCTTCTTCAGGGAGGAAGCGCCTGAGCGTGTCGTCGCGTGTGTTGGCGGCGATGGCGGCCACCAGCGCGGACAGGTCATGCTTCTTGGGCTTCAGGAAAGACAGGCTCATGATGCAGGTCGGAGTGGACTTGGCGGATTATCGCGGCTGGTGGCAATTGCGCCAGCAGAACATTCATCCAGCAGCCATTGCCTGAACTTCTCCAGGGGCCCCAGGTGGGCGCGGGCCTCGGGGTAGCACAGGTAGTAACCCAGCGTATCCACGTAGCCGTCGTCCAGTGGTGCCGAGACCGTGCCCAGGGCAATGTCATCGCGCACCAGGCATTGGGGCACCAGGGCCAGCCCCATGCCTGCGGCGACGGCCCGGATCAGGCTGTGGAACTGGTCCATCTGCGGCCCGGCCAGCGGATTGATGCCCAGCACGCCGTGCGCATCGCACCAGTGTGTCCAGGCGTGGGGCACGGACACATGCTGCAGCAACGGGTATTTGACGATATCCCCTGGTTTGCGCAACAGGGGGCGGCTGCGCGGCGCGGGCGGGGCAATCAGCACCACGTCGCGTCCCGTCAGGTAGTCTGCCACGGCGCCGGGCCAGTGGCCGTCGCCAAACAGGATGGAGCAGTCCAGGTCGGGGCGGTGAAAGTCATAGCCCTGCACATAGGGCACAAAGTGCAGGGCTATCTGCGGGTGGGCCTGCTGGAAAGCCGGCAAACGCGGGATCAGCCATTTGGCGCCAAAGGTAGGCAGGGTGGACAGGGCCAGTGCGCCGCCGCCATCGCCGCTGGTGATGAGCTCCAGGGTGGCGGCCTCCAGGCCGGCCAGCAACGGGCGCAGCGCGGCTTCGTAGCGCTGGCCGGCGGGCGTCAGGCTCAACCGCTTGCGCACGCGCTCAAACAGGGCTGTGCCGGTCCAGCGTTCGAGTTCCTGCACCTGCTTGCTGACTGCGCTTTGCGTCAGGTGCAGGGCTTCGGCCGCGCGTGAAATGCTGCCAAAGCGTGCCGTGGTGGAAAACGCCCGCAGCAGGTGCAGGGGAGGGTTGAGTTGGCGCATTGAATAATTCCGTTATGGAATGTTATCAGGCGAGTATTTCGTTTGGCAAGACATGGTCATGTGACCAGAATCAAGCGCATTAACACTGTGGAGCTTCACGATGCAACGACGACACCTGATGGCATTGGCCGGTACTTCATTACTCCCGGGACTGTCACGCGCCCAAAGCAAACCCTTGCGGCTGGTGGTGCCGTTTCCCCCCGGTGGGGCCACCGACATCACCGCGCGGGTGCTGGTGGAGCCGCTGGCACGGCTGCTGGACCAGCCCGTGATCGTCGACAACCGTGCCGGTGCCGGCGGCTCGATCGGCATGGCCGAAGTGGCCAAGGCTGCGGCCGACGGTTTGACGATGGGGGTGGCCACGCTGTCCACCCATGGCGTGAACCCTGCCGTCTACAAGAAGCTGCCCTACGACCCGCTCAAGGACTTTGCCGCGGTGACCGAAGTGGTCAAGGCCCCGGGCGTGCTGGTGGTCAACGCCAGCCTGCCGGTGCGCGATTTCGGCGAGTTCATCAAGCACCTGAAAGCCAACCCGGGCAAGGTGACCTATGCGTCGCCCGGCAACGGCACCATCGGCCACATGTGGGGCGAGCTGTTCAAAAGCACGACCAATACCTTCATGGTCCACATTCCCTATCGCGGCGCAGGTCCGGCGCTCAACGACCTGATGGGCGGCCAGGTGCAGGTGTATTTTGACCAGGTGGCGTCGTCACTGCCGTATATCCAGTCTGGCAAGCTGCGCGCGCTGGCCGTGTCCTGGGGCCAGCGTCTGGCGGTGCTGCCGGCCGTGCCCACATATGGCGAGCTGACCCTGTTTTCCAACAATGACCCGTCCTGGTTTGGCCTTGTGGCACCGGCTGCCACGCCGCCCGCGGTGGTGCGTCGGGTCCAGGATGCCGTGGCCCGTGCACTGCGTGAGCCGGCAGTACGCGAGCGCCTGTCCGGCCAGGGCCTGTTCCCTTCGGGCAGCCTGCCGGACGAGTTCGGCGCGCAGATCCGCAAGGAGATCGACAAGATGCAGCGCATCAGCCGGTTTGCGCGGATCAGCCTGGACTGAGGGTGCTGGCTTGAGTGCTGTCTTGCGGCTGTTGAGCCACCGTTTCACGGCCCGTTGCGCCACAATTCATGCCATGACCTCCATGATCCGAACCGAGCCCGGCCGCACGCCGCTGGTGCTGGATTCGCCGCACAGCGGCACGCAGTACCCGGACGATTTTGCACACGCCTGCGATCCGCAGGTGCTGCGCCGGGCCGAAGACACGCACGTCGAGAGGCTGTACGAGTTTGCGCCTGCGCTCGGGGTGGCGTGGATCGAGGCGCTGTTCCCCCGCAGCTACCTGGATGCGAACCGCGACGTCACCGAGGTGGATGTGGACATGCTCGACGGCCCGTGGAGTGGTCCTGTGGCTGCCGATGAGCGCGTGCTGTCCAAAGTTCGTCTTGGCAAGGGTCTCATCTGGCGCATGACCGACGATGGTCAACCCATCTACGCACGCCGGCTCGGCGTGGCCGAAGTTCAGTCCCGCATCGATCGCTGCTGGTCGCCCTACCATGCGGCAGTGGCCCAGGCGATCGCCGCGGCGCATGACCGGCACGGCTACAGCATCCACATCAACTGCCATTCCATGCCGGCGGTGGCGTCCAGCCATGCCACGGAGTTCCCGGGCCTTGTGCACGACGACTTTGTGGTGGGCGACCGCGACGGCACCACGGCCCATCCCGAGCTGACGCGGCGGGTGGGGGAGCATCTGCGTGGCCTGGGTTACAGCGTCAGCTACAACCACCCGTACAAGGGGGTTGAACTGGTCCGCCGCCATTCGGACCCGGCCCGCCATCGCCACAGCGTGCAACTGGAGATCAACCGCCGGCTCTACATGGATGAGCAGTCGCTGGCCTTGTCCAGCGGTTTTGGTGCGTTGCAGGCAAGTCTGCGGTCGCTGGTGGCGATGCTGCTGTCCACCGACCCGCGCACCCTGTGATGGACCGGGTGGATTGCGTCGTGGTGGGCGCCGGCGTGGTGGGCCTGGCGGTAGCACGTGCCCTGGCTTTGCAGGGCCGCGAGGTGATGGTGCTGGAAGCCACCCAGGCCATCGGCACCGGTACAAGCTCGCGCAACAGTGAGGTCATTCATGCCGGCATCTACTATCCGGCAGGCTCACTCAAGGCCCGCCTGTGCGTGCTGGGCAAGCAGATGCTCTATGCCTATTGCGCGCAGCGCGGTATTGGTCACCGCCGCTGCGGCAAGCTGATCGTGGCCACCTCTGGCGCGCAGGTGGCGGCTCTGGAAGGCATCAGGGCCAGGGCAGCCGCCAACGGTGTGGGCGACCTGGTGCTGCTCAGCCGTGAGCAGGCCTGCGCTCTGGAGCCCCAGCTGGAATGCGTGGCCGCAGTCCATTCGCCCAGCACCGGTATTGTGGACAGCCATGCACTGATGCTGGCCCTGCAAGGCGATCTGGAGCACGCCGGCGGGCTGGTGGCCTTCAATGCGGCCATCGAGTCGGCACATGCCGGCGCCGACGGCATTGCCCTGCTGACGCGGGATGGCACGGAACTGCTGGCCGGCGCAGTCGTCAATGCTGCCGGGCTGCATGCGCCGGCCGTCGCCAGCCAATTCCGGGGTTTGGCCGCACACCATGTACCTGCAGCCCATTTCGCCAAGGGCAACTACTTCACGCTCGCCGGCCGCGCGCCGTTTTCCCGGCTGATCTACCCGGTGCCCGAAGCAGCCGGTCTGGGCGTGCACCTGACGCTGGACCTGGGCGGTCAGGCCAAGTTCGGCCCTGATGTGCAGTGGGTGGACTCGGCCGACGACCTGGTGGTGGACCCCAGTCGCGCCAATGCCTTCTATGGTGAGGTGCGTCGCTACTGGCCCGCGCTGCAGGATGGCGCGCTTCTGCCAGGCTATGCGGGCATGCGCCCCAAGATCAGCGGACCGGGTGAGCCCGCGGCTGACTTTGTGATCCAGGGGCCGGGTGTCCACGGCGTGCCCGGCCTGGTGAACCTTTTTGGCATTGAGTCACCAGGCCTGACCAGTTGCCTGGCCATCGGCGAGCAGGTGGCCGGGTTGCTGGCGGCTTGACCTGCGCTGCTTCTAGCGGGCGTTCCTGATGGCCAGCGCCGCTTCACGCACCAGGTCTGGCCCCCTGTAGATCAGGCCAGTGTAGATCTGCACCACGTCGGCGCCGGCCTTGATCTTGGCGACAGCGTCACCCCCACTGAGCACGCCGCCCACGCCGATGATGGGAAAGCCCTTGCCCAGGGCTGCGCGCAACTGGGAAATGATGCGGTTGCTGGCGTCAAACACCGGTGCCCCGCTCAGGCCGCCGGTCTCTTCCGCGTGGGGCAAGCCCTTGACCGCATCACGGCTGATCGTGGTGTTGGTTGCCACCACGCCGTCCATCGAATGCCGGCGCAACGTCGCTGCAATCACGTCCACCTGGGTTTCGTCCAGGTCGGGGGCGATCTTCACGAACACGGGCACGCGTCGCTGGTGCTGCGCAGCCAGCGCCTCACGACGCTGCGCCACTGCGCCCAGCAGCGCGTCCAGTGCCTCGTCGCTTTGCAGTGCACGCAGGTTCTTGGTGTTGGGGCTGGAGATGTTGACGGTCACATAGTCGGCATGCGGGTACACGCCGTCCAGGCAGGTGAGGTAGTCGCTCGTGGCGTCCTCGATCGGCGTGGCGGCGTTCTTGCCGATGTTCAGGCCCAGGATACGCCCCTTCTTGCGGAAGCTGGATCGCTGCACATTGGCGACGAAGGCTTCCAGCCCGTCATTGTTGAATCCCAGCCGGTTGATCAGCGCGTGGGCTTGCGGCAGGCGGA
>CAZUJD010000219.1:0-5298 GCA_964620025.1 uncultured Ramlibacter sp.
CCAGCGCCGAGATCTGTCGCGTGGCGTCTGCGGAACGTTCGGCAAGGCGCTGCACTTCTTCAGCCACCACCGAGAAGCCCCGGCCTGCTTCACCGGCGGACGCCGCCTGGATGGCGGCGTTCAGTGCCAGTACGTTCGTCTGTTCGGTAATGTCGGAAATCAGTTCGGTGATTTCACCAATCTCCTGTGACGACTCGCCCAGCCGCTTGATCCGCTTGGAAGTTTCCTGGATCTGGTCACGGATGGAGTTCATGCCGCCGATGGCGTTCTGCACGGCCTGCAGACCGGACTCTGCAGCCACCAGCGACTGACGCGCCACCTGGGCTGATTCCTGCGCCTGACCAGACACCTGGTTGATTCGGCCTGCCATGTCCAGCACGGACTGGCCGGTTTCACGAATTTCTCGCAGCTGCTCGGTCGAGGCCGCCAGCAGCTCGGTGGACGTGCTTTCCACCTGCGCTGTCGTCTGCGCCACGCGGGTAGCCGTGGACTGCACGCTACCCACCAGCTGTCGCAATTCTTCCACCGTGTAGTTCACCGAGTCGGCGATGGCACCCGTGATGTCCTCGGTCACCGTGGCTTCCTGCGTCAAGTCACCTTCAGCCACTGTCTGCAATTCGTTCATCAACCGCAAAATGGCTGCCTGGTTCGCGTCGTTCACGCGCTTGGCCTCCTGCTCCTGGCCCTCGGCTTCGAGTCGCTGCTGCTCGGCAACCACCTGGCGCTTGCGGCTGTCCTGAAGCTGAACATAGGCAAGGCCCACGGCACAAAGAATGGCGAACACGGCAGAAATCGCCAACGCCGCCAGGGCACCGGCACCCAGGCCGGTCTGCGCGGACAGCTTGCCCTGCAGGTCTTCCAGCGCACGGCGCAGCGGTTCGCTGTCGGCAATGATCGCAGCTTGCGCTTCGCGTGCTGACACCAGGCCCTGCAGGTTGCCCAGAATGGCACCGGCCTGGCTGCGGGTCTGCTCGTACAGCTTCATCAGCGCGTCCAGGCGCTCGCGGGTCTGCTCGTCCTTGGAGCCGGCCAGGCGAAGTTCCGGGCTGCCATCCAGCAGGCCCTGGGCAATTTCCTTGAAGGAGTTCAAGTCCTTGCCCAGCAGGAACACGGCTTCCGGCGACACGCCTTCCATCGTCAGGAATTCGTTGGCGGACTTGCCGATACGCTGCGTCAACATCACCAGCTGGCCGGCGGCGGAAATTTCGGCCGGCGGGGCGTTCTGCTGCAGCTTGAGTGAAGACACCGTTTCGGCGATTTCCAGCAGGTCGGACGACTGGCGGTTGATGGTACGCAGGGCGTTACCCACCTGCGTCAGGATCTTCTGCTGTCCCATCACGGTACCGGCGTTCTTTTCGGCGCGCTCCATCAGGGGCGTGATCTTGGTGACGTCGTCCTGGAGCTCGGCAGCCACCGGTTGCAGGCGCAACTGGTCGTCACCGGCCGACAGGCCTCGCACTGTCTTGGCCAGCACGTCTGCGCTTTCCTTCACGTCCGGGAACGCCTGGGCGGAACCCACCAGGGCCTGGGACACCGACTTGGCCAGACGTTGCGACTGCATCAGCGACTGACCGGTACCGGCCACCTGCTGGGCTACGCGATCCGCCTGGTTCAGCGCGAACACCGTGACAGCCCCCAGCACCACCAGTGCAAAGGCCAGCAAGATGAACAGGATCCGCTGGTGCTGGACGATGGTGCGCCGCCCCAGCAGGGGTACCGACACGAGCTCGGACTCGTCCACCTGCGGGATCATCATCTCGTCTTCAGCCGCCATGCGGCTGGCCGGCGCCTCGTCCGGGCGATCTTCAACCGGCGCCATGGCCATCGTCCCCGGAGCCTCCATGGCGCCCGTGGCCATGGGGTCCATGGACGCATCGGGCATGCCCAAGCTCAAGTCCGCTTCGGACTCAGCGGGCTTTTTCTTGGAAAACAGTTTTTTGAGGTGATCAACGACGGACATGGTGCAGCCTTCCGGGGAAACTGGAGCGCTCTATGCGCTGATGCTCAGGAATTGGGGTTGTTGCGAGAGCGTCTGGAGGTTGATTTCCTGCCAGTACGCGCCATTGGCATCGGTATAGCCATTGCCGAAGTAGTCGGGTGATCCAGCCGGGGGCTCACTGGACGCCTTGAAGGACTCCAGGTTGCGCAGGCCGGCCAGACGGTCGATCAGCAGGGCGCAATTGATCTCCAGCAGGGCATTCAGGGCGATGAGCCGCGACTCGGATCGCGCCATGTCGGTCCGCTGGACGGGCGTGCTGCCCGAGACGAAGCTGGCCAGATCCACGACGCCGTACAGTCCACCACGCAGGTTGGCCACGCCGAGAAACCAGGCCTGGGTATAGGGCACGGGCTGCGCCGTGGCCCAGGGAAAGATCTCGCCGGACTGGCTCAGCGGGAAAAGGTACTTGCCCCCCGCAGCCTCGACAGCCAGCCAGGACGCGGCCACACCTTCGGTGCGGGCGGCCTGAAGCCGGCTGGCCAGACGGCTTTGCAATTCACGGAGTGCTTCCCGGTTCGCCATTCGCGGGTCAGCTCAAGGCCTTGATCTTGGCCATCAGCTCGGCGGAGTCCACCGGCTTGGTGATGTAATCGCGCGCGCCCTGGCGCATGCCCCAGACCCGGTCGGTCTCCTGGTTCTTGCTGGTGCACATGATGATCGGCACGTCAGCATAAAGCGGATCCCGCGTGATGGCTCGTGTGAGCTGGAAGCCGTTTTGACCAGGCATCACAACGTCCATCAGGATCAGGTCGGGCTTTTCTTCCGCCAGGCGACGGAATGCATCGTCGGCGTTCTCAGCCGTCTTGACCGAAAAACCGTTCTTCTGCAGCAGGTCGGTCATGAACATCAGTTCAGTCTTGGAATCGTCCACGACCAGGACTTTTTGAATCGGCATCACGCTACTCCTTGTTGTGCGGCCCCAAACTGCTGGACGGTCTGCAGCAGCTGGTCCTTGGTAAATGGTTTGGTCAGGTAGTCCTGCGAGCCGACCATGCGGCCGCGGGCCTTGTCAAAAACGCCGTCCTTGGACGACAGCATGACCACCGGCACACCCGCGAACTTCGCGTTGCGCTTGATGATCGCGCAGGTCTGATAGCCATCCAGGCGAGGCATCAGGATGTCGCAGAAAATCAGGTTGGGAAGGTAGTCATTGACCTTGGCCAGCGCGTCGAACCCGTCCTCGGCCAACATGACCTCATGGCCGCCCTGCTTGAGAAATATCTCGGCACTGCGACGGATGGTGTTGCTGTCGTCAATCACCAGGACCTTGAAGCCGGATCCATTCGTGCTCACTTGACGCTGCTCCTCATTTTTTCAACGACGCCGGGGCAGGCAAGTGCCCCCTCAAATCTGAACCATCTCAAAATCTTCCTTGCGCGCCCCGCATTCAGGGCAGGTCCAGTTCATCGGCACATCGGCCCAGGCCGTCCCGGGTGCAATGCCGTGATCCGGCGCTCCGGTGGCTTCATCGTAGATCCACCCGCATATCAGACACATCCAAGTTTTAGTTTCAGTCACAGCTTAAAGGGCCTTCGCATAGAATGCAACGATTGTATCGAGGCACTGCGACCGAGCCGCGCGCAAGCCGCCGCCCACCGCTGGATTCATGCCTATGACAAACCCCAATGCACCCCTCCAGCCCACGGCCATCGAAGACGACGGCGATGACACGGGCAGTCCCGCCTGTGTGATGACCTTCAACGCCAGCGACCCCAGCGGCGCGGGCGGCCTGTCAGCCGATGTCACAGCCATCGCGTCCGTAGGCGCCCATGCACTGCCCGTGGTGACCGGCGCCTATTCGAGGGATACGGCTGAAATATTCGAGCATTTCTCGTTTGACGAGGAAGCGGTGGCCGAACAGGCCCGAACCATTCTTGAAGATGTTCCGGTACAGGTGATCAAGGTCGGCTTTGCCGGCAACCCCGAAGTACTGGCAACCATCGCAGAAATCGCAGCTGACTACGCCGACCTGCCCCTGGTGGCCTACATGCCCAACCTGTCCTGGTGGGAGGAAAGCCAGATCGACCTGTACCTGGATGCATTTCGCGAACTGGTTCTGCCGCAGACAACCGTGTTGGTAGGAAACCACAGCACCTTGTGGCGCTGGCTGTTGCCGGACTGGAGCAGCGACCGCAGTCCCGGCGCGCGCGATATTGCCAAAGCGGCCTCGGAGCTCGGCGTACCCTACACACTTGTTACAGGCATTCCCCTGCCAGACCAGTTCATTGACAACGTGCTGGCCACTCCGCAGGCCGTCCTGTGCAGCGAGAAATTCGAGCGGTTCGAGGCGGTTTTCTCCGGGGCTGGCGACACCCTGTCGGCCGCACTGGCCGCGCTGCTCGCCAGCGGCAGCGACCTGTCCGCGGCCGCCACCGAGGCGCTGAGCTACCTGGACCGCTGCCTGGACGGTGGCTTCCGTCCCGGCATGGGCAATGTGGTGCCTGACCGCCTGTTCTGGGCCCAGCCGGACGGTGGGGCCGACGACGAAGACGGGTCCGACGAAGGTCATCACGGCCTGCACGGATTCGAAATGCCCCCGCACGACACCAAGCATTGAACTACCCTGATGCGGTCGGCGGCCCACGACACAGACATTGACGCTTACACCGATGAACCAGAACGAAACCCTTTTTGAACGCGCGCGTCGCAGCATCCCCGGTGGGGTGAATTCACCAGTGCGCGCATTCCGCGCTGTGGGCGGCACGCCGCGTTTCGTGAAGCGCGCCCAGGGCGCCTACTTCTGGGATGCCGACGGCAAGCGCCACATTGACTACATCGGCTCCTGGGGCCCGATGATCCTGGGCCACGGCCATCCGGCCGTGCTCGAGGCCGTGCAGAAGGCCGCGCTGGACGGTTTCTCGTTCGGTGCACCGACTGAACGCGAAGTGGAACTGGCCGAGGAAATCCTGTCGCTGGTGCCGTCCATGGACATGGTGCGCCTGGTCAGCTCGGGCACCGAAGCAGCCATGAGCGCCATCCGCCTGGCGCGCGGCGCCACCGGACGCAGCAAGTTCATCAAGTTTGAAGGCTGCTATCACGGCCATGCCGACGCGCTGCTGGTCAAGGCGGGCTCGGGCCTGGCCACGTTCGGCAACCCCACCAGTGCCGGGGTACCTCCCGAGGTCGTTCAGCACACGCTGGTGCTGGAGTACAACAACCTGGCGCAACTCGAAGAAGCCTTCGCACTGCACGGGCCGGATCTGGCCTGCCTGATGATCGAGCCAATTGCCGGCAACATGAACTTCGTGCGCGCGAGCGTGCCATTCATGAAGCGCTGCCGCGAACTGTGCACGCAGCAT
>CAZUJD010000220.1:0-5263 GCA_964620025.1 uncultured Ramlibacter sp.
ATCGATCGGTCGCTTGAGATCCTGACCGGTGAGCGACCGCTTGCGGTGGCGCCCATGGACTCTGCCGTCGAACCTAAGTGGCAGCAATCAGTCTTGACCGTTCAGTGGACAGCACGAGGCGAAGGACTGCTAGAGGCCGATAGCGGAAGTCTAGCCTCCGGGAGAGCCATTTGCTTCCCATCAAGTAGGGAGCGGTGGTTCTGCAAAAAAAGCAGGAAACTGTTAGTCAAGATTGATGGGGGAACTTTACCTGACTAACTGTTAGGGTCATTCAGAAACAACGACGGTTGCGCCATCAGTCGCAGCAACGAGGCAAAGGCCCTGGGCATCCGGATGGGCGCGCCCTGGCACATCGTGAAGCAGGAGATGCCCGATGCAGGCGTGGTCGCGCTGTCGGCCAATTTCACCCTGTATGGCGACATGAGCAACCGGCTCATGAGCATCGCGGCAGGGTTGGGCCCGGAGCAGGAGATCTACTCCATCGATGAGTGCTTCATCGCCCTGGACGGGGTGCGGGGCGACCTGGCAGACCGCGCCCGCCGTTTGCGCGAACGCATCCTGCAGTGGATCGGCATTCCCTGCGGTATCGGCATTGGCAAGACCAAAACCCTGGCCAAGCTGGCGAACCATGTCGCCAAGAGCGCAGACCGCAAACCCGGCAGCTATCCGGGCGCATTGGCCCGGGTCTGCAATCTGGCGGCACTACCCGCCAACGAGCTGGAGGCGGTGCTGGCAGCCACCGGCATCGGCGAGGTGTGGGGCATCGGCAAGAAGACGGCCGACAGACTGGAAGCGCTGGGCATCCGGTCGGTGGCAGACCTGGCGCGCATGGACCCGGTCGTGGCGAAGATGAAGTTTTCAGTCATGCTGGAGCGCACGGTGAGGGAGCTTCAGGGCATGCCGTGCATCGGGTTTGAAGATGCACCACCGTCGCGCAAGGAGATTGCCTGCACGCGCAGCTTCGGGCGTGCGGTCACGGAACTGCCGCCGCTGATCGAGGCCGTGTCCGAGTTCGCCCTGCGTGCCAGCGAGAAGCTGCGGCGCCAGGGCAGTGTGGCCGCACAGGTGCTCACATTCGTCCACACCAGCCCGCACAAGCCGGGCCCGCAGTACAGCCGGGCCGTGACCATGCCGCTGCGCCGGCCGAGCGCCGACACGGTGGACCTGGTCAATGCCGCGATCTGCGGCATGCGTGCGATCTACCGTCCGGGCTACAGGATGGCAAAAGCCGGGGTGATGCTGCTGGACCTGCAGGCCGGCAGCATCCAGCAGGCCGAGCTCGACCTGGGCGGCAACCAGCCCGACCGCCGCCAGCTCATGATCGCCATGGATCAACTCAACCAACGCTACGGCAAAGGGACGCTGGTACCTGCCAGCGCCGGAACGGCGGGCGACAGGCGCGTGTGGTCGATGCGCCAGCACATGCGGACACCGCACTACACCACCCGGTGGGAAGACGTGCCGACGGCGATGGCATAGGTGCGCGGCTGCGCCGCCGTCATTGCCAACCGCTTGCCTGTCCCCGGACCTTGTGCATTTCCCATTCGTTATTGCTGAGTCCGGCGCCGCCAGCCGGCGGGGTGCTTGCGGTTGGAGGGCTGCCTGGCCTAAGCTCTCGTGCCCATCGTCAGGAGCCGACATGCCCCAGCACCGCCTTAGCGCACAGGACTTTGACCAGGAACTGCTCATCCTCTTTGATGCCTACGTCCATGGCAACCTGGACCGGCGGGGGTTCCTTGAAAAGGCCCAGCGTTTTGCCAAGGCCGGCGTCACGGCCGCCGGCCTGCTGGCGACCCTCAGCCCCAACTTTGCCGCCGGCCAGCAGGTGCGTCCGGACGATGCGCGGCTCAAGCTGGAATGGATCACGGTACCGTCGCCCCAGGGCTCGGGCAGCATCCGCGGCTACCTGGCGCGACCGGTGTCCGCCGGCACTGCCCGGCTGCCCATGGTGCTGGTCATCCATGAAAACCGTGGCCTGAACCCGCACATCGAGGACATCACGCGCCGGCTCGCGCTGGACGGGTTCATGGCCTTTGCGCCGGACGCCTTGACGCCGCTGGGCGGCTACCCTGGTGACGAGGACAAGGCGCGTGCGGCCTTCGCCACGCTGGACCAGGCCAAAACGCGTGAAGATTTCCTGGCGGCTGTCGCATGGCTGCGCGCGCGTGCCGATGGCAACGGCAAACTGGGCGCTGTGGGCTTTTGCTACGGCGGCGGCATGGTCCACTGGCTGGCCACACGGCTGCCCGACCTGAATGCGGGCGTGCCGTTCTACGGCAACAGCCCGGCACCTGAAGAGGCAGCCAGGGTCAAGGCTCCGCTGCTGGTGCATCTGGCTGCTGTGGACGAGCGCATCAATGCGGCCTGGCCTGCGTATGAGGCTGCACTCAAGGCCGCGGGTACACGCTTTACCATGCACCAGTACCCCGGCACGCAGCATGGCTTCAACAACGACACCACGCCCCGCCATGACGCAGCGGCGGCCAAGCTGGCCTGGGAGCGCACCGTGGGTTTCTTCAAGGCGCAGCTGGGTTGACGCCAGTTGCGGTGGCGCGCTGCATCACACCCGCGTCATCGGCTGGTTCGCATGGATGATGGCATCAATGTCCTGCAGCAGCCTGGGCGTCGCCGGGCTCGGGTTGCGCGGGCGCGCACGCAGGTAGGTCAAAAACGGCTCTGACGCAGGCACCACCTTCTTGCCGTTGAACACACCATCGGTGCTGGTGTAGTCGCCCAGCTCGGCCAGCTTGGTGCAGTCGTCCGGCGTGACGGGAAAACCGGCCAGCCCATCGCGCTTGCTCCACACCGGCGCTTTCAGGATGTCGGCGTTCACATAGCACTTCACCCGGTCCAGCAGGCCCAGCGGCTCGATCACGATGATGGTCAGGTCCGTCATGCGTGGTTTCTCGCCCTTCAGGATCTGGTCTTCCATGATCTTCAGCATGCGCGGCAGCTCGGTATTGGTGAAGATGGACCAGCGGTTCAGCCCCCAGCGCACGACGGCCGTCACATGGCCGGTCGAACCCACGCCCAGGTTCTCGGAGACCTTCTCGCCGTACTTGTGATACGCGTTGCCGTGCGTCCACACGTACTTGTTGTTCACGTGGCGCACGTCCGTGGTGGCCTCCAGCTGGCCGAAATGCACCTGCCCTTTCGGCAGGGTGCGGTTCCAGTCGGTGATGCGCTCGGCCAGCCGGTTTTCGTTGATGCCGTTCCAGAAGATCGCGCCGTCCGCCGGTGTGGACACGTCCGACAGGTCCGCCAGAAAGTCCACCATCTGGTCGCGAAACCGGGCTTCAGCCGCCGTTCGGTCCGCGTCGCCCAGGTCGTCGCGCAGGAACGGGTTGGTGTTGACGACCTGGCTGTTGTGTTGCTGGCGCATGGCCTCCAGCCGTGCATCCTTCAGCGCGTTGATGCGCCGCAGCCCGCGGTTGAGCACCATGTCCTTGAGCTGGTCGCGCTGGTCCACCACGGCCGCGCCCAGGCTGGCCTGGCGCTCGGTGCGCAGGATGGGCCTGACGCGCTCGACCCAGGCCTTGTCACTTTCGGTGCCTTGCTGCGGGTACCTGCTTTGCAGGTCCAGGTATACCGGCCAGGGCAGCACCGACCCGTTGTAGCCAGGCGGCTGCTGGGGCACCTGCTGCGGCGGGCGTTTGGCTGTGGGCCCGTTCCAGACGACCGACGGCGCCTGGTACATCTTGCCTGAGGGCATGGGAACTCCGTGGCAGGCTTGAACGTGCTGCGGCCGTTGACGTGCCGGCGCGATGCTTCTGGTGCCGACGGTGCTCCCTGCCTTGCATTGGAGCACACCCACCGCCACGGCATCGGGCTGTGCGGCCGGATAATCGACCCGCCGCATTGCCCGCCAGCCAGCCGTGAGATCCCCGATACAGATTGTTGATGTTGACCGCCCGCAGACCTGGACGCGGTACCGCGCCGGGCTGTGCGACAGCTGCGCGGCCAATTGCTGCACCATGCCGGTGGAAGTGCGCCTGCCCGATCTGGTGCGGCTGGGCCTGGTGGACCCGTTCGAGGCCGAGCACGAGATGCCCAAGCAGATTGCCAAACGCCTGCTGAAGGCCGGGCAGCTGGACCACTTCAACTTCAGGAACGAAATCTTCACGCTGGCCCGCCGCGCGGACGGCGATTGCAGCCTGCTGGACAGCGTCACGCGACGCTGCACCGTCTATGCCCAGCGCCCTGACACCTGCCGCAAGCACCCGCAGGTGGGGCCGCGCCCCGGGCATTGCCCGTACGGGGCACGCTGACGCCCCGGGGCCTCAAGTCGTGGCGACACTGGTTGCCGCCACGGCCATCGCCTCGAACGCCTCACCCCAGCCGTGCCCGTGGCCGTCGCGCTCGGCGGCGCTGTCAAAACCGGTCTGCTCAAAGTGCATGTCGCAGCCGCTGCCCGCTGCCGTCAGCCGGATGCGCGCCACAGTCTCGGGGCTGGTGCGCCGGCCGGCTTCGTCCAGCCAGGCGTGGGTCATCTCGATATAGCCGGGCCGCTCGATCGCGCGGTACTCGCCGCCGTTGCGCATCACCGTGCCGTCGGGCGCGCGCATTTCGATCAGCCAGCGACCGCCGGGCGCCAGCGTGGCCTCGCGCCGTACCAGCGTGAAACCCTGCGGGCCCCAGAAGTCCCCGGGGTGGGCAGGGTCCTGCGTCCACAGTGCAAACACCCGTTGCGGGGACGCGGCAAAGTGGCGGTGCAGGGTCAGGGTGAGCGGACTTGGCTGGGTCATGGGCGGGGCTCCTCGGCTTCAGGGGTAGGTGGGCTGCCGGCGGCAATGCGCGCCAGCGCGTCAAAGCTCTCGGTCCAGTACTGCTCGTAATAACGCAGCCAGTCCTGTGCGCTGCGCAGCGCTGCGGCGTCCAGGCTGCAGAAATGCTGTCGGCCTTCGACCCGCCGGCGCACCAGCCCGGCGCCCTCCAGCACGCGCAGGTGCTTGGACGCCGCCGCCAGCGACATCGGAAACGGCTGAGCCAGCTCACTTACCGTGCATGCTGATTGCGCCAGTCGCTGCACCATGGCCCTGCGCGTCTGGTCGGCCAGCGCGTGAAATACGGCGTCCAGCTGCGCCGGAAGGATGGGCGATGGAAACAGATGTTCAACCATGTGGTTAATTATTGAGGCGCCGCGAAAAATAGTAAACCACTTGGTTGAATAATGAGGCTTCTCATCCCCTGCCAGGGCGGCTCCAGCGCCCTCCTGACAGGTTCGGACGCCGACGCCGGGGACACTCCCAGCACAAACCCGACT
>CAZUJD010000221.1:0-5248 GCA_964620025.1 uncultured Ramlibacter sp.
TGGTGCCGGCCGCACTGCAGGGCCTGTTCGCGATGCGCGGGCAGGCCGGCTTCGTGGCCCAGAATTCGCTGGCCTACAAAGCCAACCAGGCCATGGTGGCGTTGCGCCGGCGGCTGTTCGGTACGCTGCAGGCCGCCCCCATGAGCCTGTTCGGCCAGTCGTCGGCCAGCACGCTGTCCAACACCGTGGTGTACGAAGTGCAGACCGGCACCACGCTGCTGGTCAATGCCATGCTGTCACTGCTCAAGGATTCGCTCACGCTGGTGGCGCTGATGGCCTACCTGCTGTACATCAACTGGAAGCTGACACTGATCGTGCTGTTGATCTTTCCGGCAGTGGCCTGGGTCATGAAGGTACTGTCACGCCGGCTGCACCGCATCACCCAGGCCAGCCAGCAGGCGACCGACCGGCTGGCCTATGTGGTGGAGGAAAACGTGCTGGCCCACCGCGTGGTGCGTCTGCACGACGCGCAGGCCGCCCAGGGCTCGCGCTTTGATGCGCTGAACACCGAGCTTCGCCGCCTGGCCATGAAATCCACCATCGCCGCGTCGGCCATGACACCGCTCACGCAGATGCTGGCCGCTGCCGCGCTGTCCGCCGTGATCTGCACCGCCTTGTGGCAAAGCGCCACCAGCGGCATCACTGTGGGCGGCTTTGCATCGTTCATCACGGCCATGCTCATGCTGATCGCGCCGATCAAGCACCTGTCGGAATCGGCCGCGCCCATCACCCGAGGACTGGCCGCCGTGGAACGCGGTCTGGACCTGATCGACGGCACACCCGCGGAACCCGAAGGCACCCATGAAGCCACGCGCGCGCGCGGCGAGCTGCAGCTGGCAGACGTGGTTGTTCATTACCGCGGCGCTACCCACAATGCACTGGACGGCGTCAGCCTGCACGTGGCTCCGGGCCAGACGGTGGCACTGGTCGGCAGTTCGGGATCGGGCAAGACGACGCTCATCAACCTGCTGCCGCGCTTCGTGGAACCGGCGGCCGGCCGGATCTTGCTGGATGGTGTGCCACTGGCCGACTGGAAGCTGGGTGCCCTGCGCCGCCAGTATTCGTTCGTGAGCCAGGATGTGGTGATGTTCAATGACACCGTGGCCGCCAACGTCTCTCTGGGCCTGCCGCTGGACCGCGCACGGGTCCAGCAGGCGCTTGACGCGGCCAACCTGGGTGCCTTTGTACAGGCTCTGCCGCAGGGCATGGACAGCCTGGTGGGCCACAACGCCGCGCAGCTTTCAGGCGGGCAGCGCCAGCGCCTGGCGATCGCCCGCGCGCTGTACAAGGACGCGCCCATCCTCATCCTGGACGAGGCCACCTCGGCGCTGGACACCG
Source organism: uncultured Ramlibacter sp. (assembly GCA_964620025.1). Lineage (GTDB taxonomy): Bacteria > Pseudomonadota > Gammaproteobacteria > Burkholderiales > Burkholderiaceae_C > RAM1. Next base: position 1,339 of record CAZUJD010000221.1, read on the forward strand.
AATCCGAACAGGCCGTCAAATCCGCGCTGCAGCGGCTCATGGCCGGCCGCACGGCGCTGGTCATTGCACACCGCCTGTCCACCATCGAACATGCCGACCGCATCGTGGTCATGAGTGCGGGGCGCATTGTCGAATCGGGCACGCACGACGAACTGCTGCGCGCGGGCTGCCACTATGCCCGCCTGTACAGCCTGGCCGCCACCGACGGGGCGGACGGCGATCTGGACTCCGCACAAGAAACCCTCGCGTCATGAACAAGGCAACTTCCAGGGCATCCATCAGCGGCTTCACCTTCATCCGCAACGGCACCATGCTGGGTTTCCCGTTCGTGGAATCCATCCGCTCGCTGCTGCCGCTGGTGGACGAATTTGTGGTGGCCGTGGGCCGAAGTGACGACGACACGCTGGAACGCGTGCGCGGCATCGGCGACCCCAGGATCAAGATCATTGAGACCGTGTGGAACGACCACATGGCCGACCGCGGCTTCGTCTATGCCCAGCAAAAGATGATCGCGCAGTACGCCTGCACGGGCGACTGGGCGTTTTACCTGGAAGGCGACGAGGTCGTGCACGAGGCAGAGCTTGCCGCCATCCGCGCCAGCGTGGACCGCCACCATGGCAACCCCGCCGTGGAAGCGCTGGTGTTTGACTACCTGCACTTTTACGGCACGCCGGGCTATGTGTCGGTCAGCCCCGGCTGGTACCGGCGCGAATGCCGCCTGATCCGCAACAGCATCCGTACCTATGCGCCCGACGGGCAGTACTGGCTGGTGATGCACCAGCACAAGAAGCCACGCAACCCGCAGGGCGCGCTGGCCAACGCGCACATCCACCACTACGGCTGGGTGCGCCGCGCCGAGCAGATGCAGGCCAAGCTGGACCAGGTGGCAAAGTACTGGAAAGACTCCACGGTCATGCAGATCAACTATGCCAATTTTGACCCGCAGGCCGTCAAACCCTTCACGGGCACCCACCCCGCCGTCATGGCGCACTGGCTGGCCACCGAGGCCGAGCAGAGCATTGCATTCAACCCCGACTACCAGCTGACGTCCAAGGAACGTAAGTACCGCCTGTCAATGAAGCTGGAAAAGCTCACGGGGCTCGATTTCAGCCGCAAGCACTTCAAGCTGGTGGCTTGAGACTGCGCTGGTAAAGCTGCTCACTGGCCAGGGCGGCGGCGGCCCAGCTGTGGTCTTGCGCGAAATGGCGCGCCGCCGAACCCAGACCCGCCGCCAGTGCCGCATCGTCCAGCAAATGCGACAGCGTGGCCTGCAGCGCTGCGGCGTCACGCGGGTCTGCCAGCAGCAAGGCATCCCGCCCGTGCGTCAGCAAACCTGCAATGCCGCAAAAGGCAGGCCCGCTCACCACCACCGGCAACCCATGCGCCATGGCCTCCAGAACCACCATGGCAAAGGTGTCCTCGAACGTCGGGTGCACCAGTATGTCGGCCGCACGGTAGGCCGGGTCCACGCTTTTGAGCGCGCCCAGGAAATGCACGCGGCCACCCACCCCCAGGACCTGTGCACGCGCCTGGAATGCAGGGATGCCCGCCGGGTTGCCCACCACCGCCAGCGACACATCGGGGGGCAGCCCGGCCAGCGCCTGCAACAGGCCGTCCAGCCCCTTGCGGGCGTAGTCGTTGGCCACAAACAGCAGCCACCGGCCCTGCTCAGGCAAGCCCAGTGACCGGCGCGCCTGCAACGGGTCCATGCCGGGGCCCGGCAGTACAACGCCCGGCGTCACGACCGACACCAGGGGTTCAGCATGCGGGTAGGCCTGCAGCACCTCGGCGCGCAGATTTTCGGAGGTGACCACCACCTGCTGCCCCGGCCGCATGCGAAAGCGCGCCGCCTCCAGCAGGACATAGGTGATGAGCCGCGGGCTCAGCACGATCTTGAGCCAGGCCATCAGCAGACGCACACCAGCACGCCCCACCAGCAGGTTGTGCCGCACCGGCTTGACATGGATGGTCTGCACCCTGCCGTGGAAGGTGTTCTCATGCGAATGCACCACGTCAAAGCCCTGGCGCGTGGCGCGCCAGGTGGCAAAGGCGTACCAGAGCTGGTTGACCCAGCGGGGCTTGCGCATGGGTTGCGAAATGCGGTGGTAGGTCACGCCCGGCCAGGCATGGTCGATCTGCTGGGCAAACACATGCACTTCATGGCGCTGCGCAAGCTGCTCGACCAGCGCGATGGAATAGCTTTCGGCACCGCCGCCGGTCCGGGCGAATACGCGGTTGAGGACGGCGATTCTCATCGTGGCATCAACGTCGGCGGCGGTCTTCGTACGCCGTGGCCACCTTGGCCCAGAACAGCGGCAAGGTGGTGGACTGGTGCACCGGCACCCGTGGCAACGCATACAGACCGTCGCCGGCCAGTGTGCGACTGCGCTGCGTGGTGGTGGCGCTGGCATAGCCGGCCTCTTGCACCATCAGCGCATGGCGCGCCCCGTAAAACCCGTACGGATAGCAGAACTGCCGTACCGGCACACCCAACAGCGGCTCCAGGTCGACGCGGCAGGCCATGATCTCGTCGCGCGCGGTATCGTCAGCCAGTGCCGTCAGATCCACATGGTTGCGTGTATGGGCGCCGATTTCTTGCCCGCCGGCCACCCAGGCGCGCAGTTGGGTCGCGTCCATCAGCGGCTTGGGCGCCACGCCCTTGGCATGGTCCCACACATTGGAGCCGCCCAGCTGGCCGCTGACGATGTAACAGGTGGCGCTGAAGCCGTTCTTTTGCAGCACGGGCAAGGCATGCTCCAGGTTGTTCACATAGCCGTCGTCCAGCGTGATGCCCACCACCTTGCCCTGCCTCTCACCCCGCAGATACGGCGCCAGCGCGCTCATGCTCAGGCCCTGGTAGCCCAGCAGCTTGAGCAGCCCCATCTGGCGCGCAAACGCGCCGGGCGATACCACCAGGCTGCGGTACGGTGTGCCGGCCGGCGGCGGCGTGTCGACCTGGTGGTAGGTGAGGATGGGAATAGGCCTGCGCATGGAGAGAAAGTCAACTTTCCTTGAAGAAACTCATGTTTCCACAGCGCTAAAGCAAAACAATGTCGTACTGCTCCTGCCCCATGGCGCTTTCGCTTTGCAGCGAGATCGGCTTGCCGATGAAATCCGACAGGCCGGCCAGGTGCTGGCTCTCTTCGTCCAGGAACAGCTCCACCACACGCGGCGAAGCCACCACGCGGAATTCGCGCGGGTTGAACTGCCGCGCCTCCCGCAGGATTTCGCGCAGGATGTCGTAGCACACGCTGCGGGCGGTCTTGACGATGCCCTTGCCCTGGCAGGCCTCGCAGGGTTCGCACAGCATGTGGGCCAGTGATTCGCGGGTGCGCTTGCGGGTCATCTCCACCAGGCCCAGCTGCGAGAAGCCGCCGGCCATGGTTTTGACCCGGTCGCGTGCCAGCTGCTTGCGGAACTCGGCCAGCACCGCGTCACGGTGGTCTTCGCGCACCATGTCGATGAAATCCACGATCACGATACCGCCCAGGTTGCGCAGGCGCAGCTGGCGCGCGATGGCGCCCGCAGCCTCCAGGTTGGTCTTGAAGATCGTGTCGTCAAAATTGCGCGCGCCCACATAGCCGCCGGTGTTCACGTCCACCGTGGTCAGGGCCTCGGTCTGGTCCACGATCACGTAGCCGCCCGATTTGAGGTCCACGCGCCGGCCCAGCGCGCGGGCGATCTCCTCGTCGATCGAAAACAGGTCAAAGATCGGCCGCTCGCCCTTGTACAGCTGCAGCCGGCCGGCGGCGGCCGGCATGAATTCGCGGCCAAAAGCCTGCAGGTGCTCGAATTGCTCGCGCGAATCAAGCCGGATGGTCTGGGTGTCTTCGCTGACCAGGTCCCGCAGCACACGCTGCAGCAGGCTCAGATCCTGGTGCAGCAGCGACGTGGACGGCAGGCGCAGCGA
>CAZUJD010000222.1:0-5225 GCA_964620025.1 uncultured Ramlibacter sp.
CGAATTCGTCACCTGGACGTTCACCCGTGCCATGGATGCCGACGGCTTTGGCGAGCGTGAGCCCGCCACCGCCGCCGACGTGCTGCCCCAGGCCTGGATGGCCGGCCTTCCCGGGCAGTGCCTGGCGCGGCTGCACCTGTGGGTGCTGCCCACGCAAAGCCTGGACACGGTGTCGCTGGTCAAGCATGTGCTGCATGAGGACACGCTGGTCGCCTCCACCGTGGCCGACGGCCATGGCGAGGTCTACACCGACTTCGCCGTCCATGCCGACGGCTATTCGCGCATGGTGCTGCTGGCCGGCAGCATGACGCCCCGGCGCCTGGGCCGCCTGGTACAGCAACTCCTGGAGATCGACACCTACCGCATGGCTGCGCTGCTGGGGCTGCCTGCGGCGCGCGAGGCCGCCGCCGTGCTGGCCTATGCCGAGCGCGAATTGGCCGCGCTGGCGGACGCCATCCGCACCGCCACCAGCAACGACGAACCCCAGCTGCTGGACCGCCTGACCAAGCTGGCCGGCCAGGTGGAAAGCCAGTACGCCTCCACGCATTCGCGCTTTTCAGCCAGCGCCGCCTATTTCGAGCTGGTGGACAGGCGCATTGCCGACATTGCCGAGTCGCGCCTGTCGGGCCTGCAGACCATTGGCGAGTTCATGGACCGGCGCCTGTCGCCCGCGCGCAGTACCTGCCAGTGGGCCACCCGCCGCCAGGACGCGCTGTCCCAGCGTGTGTCGCGCATCAGCAACCTGTTGCGCACCCGGGTGGAGATCGAGCAGCAGCAAAGCAGCCAGGCCCTGTTGGGTGCCATGAACCGTCGCCAGGGCCTGCAGCTCAAGCTGCAGTCCACCGTCGAGGGGCTTTCCGTGGCCGCCATCACGTACTACATCGTGGGCCTGGTCAGTTATCTGGCCAAGGGTGCCCAGGCCCTGGGCTGGCCCTGGAGCGCAGAAACATCGGCCGCGTGTGCCATTCCCTTCGTGGCCGCGGGCGTGTGGTGGTCGCTGCGCCGGCTGCACAGCCGGGTGTTTCGCGATTGAGTGCCCCGGTCCAGGTCCCTGCCGCAGGCAAGTCGCTGGCCACCGGCCTGGTGCTGGCGGCAGCGGGCGCGATTGCCTTCAGCGGCAAGGCCATCATCGTCAAACTGGCCTATCGCTACGGTGTGGACGCGGTGACGCTGATCATGTTCCGCATGCTGTTCGCGTTGCCGATCTTCGCGGTGATGGCCTGGTGGGCCAGCCGGGGCCGTGAACCGCTGACGCGCCAGGACTGGCTGGGCGTGGCGGGACTTGGTGTGACGGGTTACTACCTGTCGAGCTTTCTCGATTTCATGGGCTTGCAATACGTCAGCGCCTCATTTGAACGGCTGATCCTGTACCTCAACCCCACGCTGGTCATGCTGCTGGGCTGGTTGTTGTACCGCCGGCGCTTCACGGGGATCCAGGTGGCCGGCATGGCCATCAGTTACCTGGGTGTGATGCTGGTTTTCGGCCACGAAATCGAGCTGCAGGGCGGCCAGGCCGCCTGGGGCGCCGCGCTGATCTTCACCAGTGCGGTGACCTATGCCATTTACCTGGTCTACAGCGGTGAGCTGGTCAAGCGGCTGGGCTCGTTGCGCCTGGTCGGCCTGGCCACCACAGTGGCCTGCCTGTGCTGCCTGGTGCAGTTTGCGCTGCTGCGTCCGCTGGATGCGGCGCTGTCGGTGGCACCCCAGGTGTTGTGGCTGTCGGTGCTGAACGCCACGTTGTGCACGGCTGTTCCGGTGCTGCTGGTCATGATGGCCATTGAACGCATTGGCTCGTCACTGGCGGCGCAGACCGGCATGCTCGGTCCCATGTCCACCATCATCATGGGCGTGCTGATCCTGGGTGAGCCCTTCACCGGCTGGGTGGCTGCGGGTTCGGTGCTGGTGATTGCCGGGATATTTGTCTTTACGCGCTCGGCACGCTAGCTTCAGCGCGTCGGCTTCAGCGCGCCAACCGTTGTGCGAGCGGGACAGGCGGTTTGCCACCCAGCGCCGCCAGCCGGTCACCCATGGCCTGGGCGAGCTGGTCCAGACGCTGCTGCGCGGGTGGATGGGTGCTGAGTGACAGCGTAAACAGCGGGTCGTCGGGCGTGGCAGAACGCAACTGCTGCAGCACCGTGACCAGTCCGTATGGGTCGAAGCCCGCACGTGCGGCCAACGCCACGCCGTTGCGGTCGGCGTCGAACTCATCGCCCTGGTCCAGCCCACTTGAATACAGGTTGCGCCCCAGGGCCAGCAAATGCGCTGACACGGCGCCGCCCAGGTTGTTGTTGAGCTGCGAACCGACGGCCTGCGTGAGCAGTCCGGCACGCGCCTTGGCCTGCAGTGCCTTGAGGTGGTGGCGGCCGGTCACGTGGATGATTTCGTGCGCCAGGATGCCGGCCAGTTCGGCCTCGCTGCCCACGCGCTCGAGCAGACCGCGCGTGACAAACACATAGCCGCCGGGCGCGGCAAACGCGTTGTAGCCGGGGTCGTCCAGCACGGCAAAGCTCCAGGGCAGCTGGGGCCGGCTGGACTGCAGGCTGATCCAGCGCCCGAGCTGGTTCAGATAGCGCTGCACCTTCATGTCGGCGTACAGCGGTTTGCTGCCCAGCAGCACAGCGGCCAGCTGGCGGCCGATCTCGATCTCACGGGGCTCATCGATCTGGTCCAGCGACTGTTGCAGCAGCTGCAGCATGTCGGGGGGTCGAGCGGCGGCCGGGGCGGCTTGCAGCGCCGCAGGAGCGGCAGGGGCTGCCGGCCGCATCAAAGAATTGAGCAGGTTCAGGGCGCGGGTGGCATCGGGGCTTTGCGCCTGCGCCATGCAGGCGGCCAGGCTCAGCACCAGCGCTGAGAAAGCTGCCGGCTTCATGGTGCGGTCTCCGTGCTGCCGCCGGCGCCCGTGACCCGACCCGGTACGGGCAGCGGCTGCACGGCAACGGGTGCCAGCGCGGCGTCGGCGGCGAAGCTGCGCGCCTGGGCTTCGTCCAGCCGCAGCGATTCCATCTGGCCCACGGCCGCTGCGTTGGGCTGGGCGTTGGCAATGTCTTCGGCGCCCAGGCCGCGGATGCCGATGGTGGACGTGGACAAGGTGGCGGGGCTGCCCGCGCCGCTGCGGTTGAACAGGCTGGTGATGCCGCGCAGGGCGCCGGTCACGGCATTGCCTGCGCTGGATTGCGCCAGCGCGCAAGTGCAGGCCAGCGCGGCGAGCAGCGCGATGCAATACCCCTTGCGGCCCAGTAAGAGATGCCCTGCCCGTATCATGTGGCTCGATCTTTTTGTTGGAACCAGAAGCGGAGATTGTTATGGATTTGGGTATTGCGGGCAAATGGGCACTGGTTTGCGGTGCCAGCAAGGGCCTGGGCCTGGGTTGTGCGCAGGCCCTGTCGCGCGAAGGCGCACATGTGCTGCTGGTCGCCCGGGGTGCTGAAGCGCTGAAGGCTGCGGCCGATGCCCTGCTGGCCGATCCCGCCAAACCTGCGGCTGCGGTCGTGCAGTATGTGGCGGCTGACATCACCACCGCCGGAGGCCGCGCCGCCGTCTTTGCGCTGCGCACCGACTTTGACATCGTCATCACCAATGCCGGCGGTCCGCCGCCCGGTGATTTCAGGGACTGGGACCGCGACGCCTGGATCAAGGCGGTGGATGCCAACATGCTTACGCCCATTGAGCTGATCAAGGCAACGGTGGATGGCATGGCGGCGCGCGGATTCGGCCGAATCGTGAACATCACCTCGGGTGCCGTGAAGGCGCCCATCGACATCCTGGGGTTGTCCAACGGCGCACGCAGCGGGCTGACCGGCTTTGTGGCGGGCGTGGCCCGCCAGAGCCGCCTGGCGGGCCGCAATGTGACCCTGAACAACCTGCTGCCCGGCAAATTCGATACCGACCGCATCGCTGTAACCAATGCCGCTGCCGCCAAGCGCACCGGCAAGACGGTAGAGGAAATCCGCAAGGCCCAGGAAGCCCAGATTCCGGCGCAGCGGCTGGGCACGCCGGCTGAATTCGGCGCGGCCTGTGCCTTCCTGTGCAGCGCCCAGGCGGGGTACATCACAGGGCAGAACATCCTGACGGATGGTGGTTCTTACCCCGGTACTTTCTAGATTGCGGCGGGGTTGCGGGCCGGCAGCCTAGCTGCGCCGCGATGACACGACAATGCCGCCCACGATCAAGGCGAATGCGATGCCGTGGTACAGGTGCGGTGCCTCGCCCAGCATCACGGTGGACATCAGCGCGGCGAACAGTGGCGTGAGGTTGGAGAAAAACCCGGCGATGTTCGGCCCCACGCGCTGCACGCCCAGGCCCCAGCAACGGTAGGCCAGGATGGCCGGACCCAGCGCCACATAGAGCAGGGTGGCGGCCAGCGGCCAGCCCCAGGTGATGTGGGCGTTCGTCAGTGCCCATTCGGCCCCGGCGAACATGCCGGACCAGACCAGGCCGAACGCCATCTGCGCCATCAGGAACGCGGCCCAGTTGCTGCGCACGCCCGGGGCGTCACCGGGCCGCGTGAGCAGCCAGCTGTACCAGGCCCAGGCGGCGGTGGCCAGCAGCACGTACAGGTCGCCGGGCACCAGCCGCACCTGCAGCAGCAGGTCCCAGCGGCCACGGCACAGCACCAGCAGTACGCCCGCAATGGACATGGCCGCACCCAGCAACTGCCGGCGCGACACGGCCTGCCCGAAAAAGGCCGCACCCATGCCGAGCATGAACACCGGCGTGCTGGCGGCCACAAGTGTGACGTTGATGGGGGTGGATGTCTTGAGTGCCAGGTACTGCAATGCGTTGTAGGCGCCAACGCCCAGCAGGCCCAGCAGTGCGTAGCGGCGCCAGTGGCTCCACAGCCCGCTGCCGGGTCGCAGGACCCAGGCGGCCAGGGGCAGCAGCAGGATGAAGGCGCCCACCCAGCGCAGGAAATTCAGCGTCATGGGCGGCACCAGGTCGCTGACGATGCGCCCCACCACGGCGTTGCCTGCCCACAGCAGCGGTGGTATCACCAGCAGGGCGGCGGTGGCGGGGGTCAGGCGTTGGTTCATGGGTGTGCCAGACTGTAAGGGGTTCCGCAAAGGTCTGCCCCGGCAAGGCTTGCAGTTTCATGGCAGCATTCAGGCCACCCTGAAAAACAAGGAACAAGTCATGACAAAAGCCGTCCAGATCGCCCAGCACGGTGGCCCCGAGCAACTCAAGGTCGTTGACGTGAGCGTCGGTGACCCCGGCCCTGGCGAGATCCG
>CAZUJD010000223.1:0-3119 GCA_964620025.1 uncultured Ramlibacter sp.
GTTGCACAGCAGCACCAGGTCGCAGCCGGCATTCAGCGCGGCAACGCCCGCCTCCGTGTAGCTGACCTCGCGGCCATCGATCAGCCGCGCCCCGGCCATGCTCAGGTCGTCGCTGAAAATCGCGCCGCCAAAACCGAGTTGACGACGCAGGATGTCGTTGAGCCAGCGGCTCGAAAAGCCTGCGGGCCGCGAATCTACCCTGGGGTAGATCACATGGGCGGGCATGACGCTGGCAAGCGTGGTGCTGAGCCAGCCGTAGGGCGCCGCGTCGTCGGCCAGAATGGCCTTGAGACTGCGCCGGTCCACGGGAATGTCGGTATGCGAATCGGCCTTGACGAAGCCATGGCCGGGAAAATGCTTGCCGCAGTTGGCCACACCGGCCTGCAGGAGACCGTGCATCAGGCTTTTCGCCAGCAGCGCCGCAACACGGGCATCGGCGTGGAAGGCGCGGTCACCAATCACACCCGAACCGCCCCAATCGAGGTCCAGGACCGGGGTGAAGCTGAAGTCCACACCGCAGGAGCGCAATTCGGCGCCCAGCACATAGCCACAGGCCGTGGCCGCGTCGGTAGCCCGCAAGGCATCTTTCATCCACAGTTCGCCCAGGGCCCGCATGGGCGGCAGGTGCGTGAAGCCATCGGTCCTGAAGCGCTGCACGCGACCACCTTCGTGATCCACACAGATCAACAGGTCAGATCGCACTGCCTTGATCTGGGCGCACAGCGCGCTGACCTGGGCGCGGTCCTTCCAGTTGCGTCCAAACAGGATCACGCCGCCCGTCAACGGATGCTGCAGGCGTTTTTTGTCAGCGCGGCCCAGTTCGAGGCCGGCCACATCCAGGATCAGGGGGGCATGTGGAGACATTCAGGGGTCTTTCTTTTCCACCACCACAAAGCTGGCGGCATAGTCGGTTTCATCGGTAACGCTCACATGGGCGGTCAGGCCCTGGGCGTCAAACCAGGTTTTCAGGCCGCCGTGCAAAACAATGGCCGGCTTGCCGCTGGGCAGCTTGCCGATCTCGCACAGCCGCCAGGTCATTGGCATGCGCATGCCCAGACCGATGGCCTTGCTGAAAGCCTCTTTGGCCGAAAAGCGGGTAGCCAGGTAGCGGATGCCGCGCTCGGGCCAACGGGCACTGCGCGCACGCCAGGTGGCCAGTTCGGCATCGCTGAGGATCTTGTGCGCAAAGCGGTCGCCATGACGCTGCAGCGACGCACGGATACGCCGCACATCGCAGATGTCCGTGCCGATGCCGTAGATCATGGAGCCGGCGCAGCCTCAAAGGCAGCTTCGATACTGCGCAGGTAGGCCCGTATCGTCGAATCGTAACCCAGCTCCAGTGCGTCGGAGATCAGGGCATGGCCGATCGATACCTCCTGAACACCCGGCACGGAGCGCAGAAAGTCTGTGAGGTTTTCCCGGTTCAGGTCATGGCCCGCATTGACGCCCAGGCCGGCGGCCAGGGCCGCACGCGCGGCGGCGGCAAACCGGTCCAGCACGACCTGCTTGTCGGCCGTGCCATAGGCACTCGCGTAGCTTTCGGTGTACAGCTCAACCCGGTCAGCCCCCACAGCCTTGGCTGCGGCCATGGCTTCGGGATCCGGGTCCATGAAAAGGCTGACCCGCACACCCAGGGCATGAGCCTCTTCAATCAGGGGTTTCAGCCGCTGGGCGTCTTCTGGAAACGACCAGCCGTGGTCGCTGGTGAACTGGCCTTCGCTGTCAGGCACAAACGTGCACTGGTGTGGGCGCAGTTCACGGACAAAGTCCATCAGGTTGTGAAAAGGGTTGCCTTCGATGTTGAATTCCACACCGGGCCATGACTTCAGCAGGTGGTGCAGGACATGCACATCCTCGGCACGTATATGCCGCGCATCAGGCCGGGGGTGCACGGTAATGCCCTGGGCGCCGGCCTGCAGGCACAGAGTGGCCGCGCGAAGTACGCTGGGAATGCCAAGGTGGCGCGTATTGCGCACCAGGGCGACCTTGTTGAGGTTGACCGACAGGGCGGTGAGGTGTGTCATAGCGATTGCAGGTCCATCATCATCTGCCGCGTACGCAACGTGGCAACGCCGCAATGGTAGTGCAGCAGCATGCGCAGTTGCGGCTTCAGGCCCGCCATGACCTCCGCGCAAACCTGCAGTGTGGCGTGAAACGGAGCCTCATCGTCAAGTGCCTTTTGCAATTGCTGCCATTGTCGGCCCAACAGGCTGGCCCGCTCGCCGTCCTGAGCCTGCAGCAAACCGCCATCGGCCATGAGGCAGTAACTGAGGTCCTGCTGCAGCGGGGCCAGCGTCAGTGTTTGCATGTCCAGCAGGGGCAACAACCCGATTTCACGAAGCAACAGCAACTCAAACGCCCGAAGGCCTGCCTGCAGCACCGGTGCCTGGCCCGATGCGAGCACCTGCACGGCGGCACGGTAGGCATCGAACAGCGCCGGATGGGCGTCATCGCGCGCCAGCAGACGCAGAACCAACTCGTTCAGGTAGTAACCTGACAGCAATGCGTCGCCCGTGGGCATGACATGCCCGCCCACCCATTCCGCCCCCTTGAGCGTACGAATTTCTGCATCGCCGCCAAAAGCCATGCGCAAAGGCTGCAGTGGCAGCAGAACCGGACGGAAGTTGGAGCTGGGTCGTTTGGCGCCCTTGGCAACCAGCGCCACGCGGCCATGATGGCGGGTAAACACCTCCAGAATCAGGCTGGACTCGCTCCAGTCGTAACGGTGCAGCACGTAGGCAGGCTCGTCACTGATGCGCTTGACGGCCACAGTCAGGCCTGCAGATGTGCCACCCCAATCCGGGTGCGGCCCCATCGGGGGACAGGAGGCCGCGCACTTCGAGCGGCCAGGGGAGCACTATTCATAACCGAACGACTTGACCCGGGCCTCATCGTCGGCCCAGCCAGAACGCACCTTGACCCACAATTCCAGAAAGACCTTGGCACCCAGCAGCTTCTCAAGTTCGGTGCGGGCATCGGTTCCGATGCGCTTGAGGCGCTCCCCCCGTTCGCCGATCACCATGGCCTTGTGACCTTCCCGTTCGACCACGATGGTTGCGGCAATGCGCACCATCCGGTCGTGCTTGGGGCTGGGTTCCTCTTCAAACTTGTCGATCACC
>CAZUJD010000223.1:3129-5197 GCA_964620025.1 uncultured Ramlibacter sp.
TCTTCGCCATACCACCAGGCCTGCTGTGGCAGGAACTTCTCACAGATGCCGAACAGCCTTTCAATATCCTTGGCATTCTTGGCCGACATCGGAACAAATTCAGCGAACTCGTGGCGCTGCTGCATGTCGCGCAGCCAGGGGGCGATCTCGGCGCGGCGTACCACCTTGTCCAGCTTGTTGGCTACCAGCAGGGCTGGCGTTCCCGGCTTGAGCAGTGACAGCACCTTGGCATCGCCCAGCGTGAAGTTGCCGGCCTCCACCACGAACAACACCAGGTCCACCTCTCCGATGGCGCCCACAACGGTCTTGTTCAGCGAGCGGTTCAGTGCCGTGGAATGACGCGTCTGAAAGCCCGGGGTATCGACAAAAATGAACTGTGTCGGCCCGATGGTGCGTATGCCGGTAATGCGGTGACGCGTGGTCTGGGCCTTGCGAGAGGTGATACTGATCTTCTGGCCCACCAGGGCATTGAGCAAGGTGGACTTGCCCACATTGGGCTTGCCTACGATGGCGATCAGGCCGCAGCGTTGTGCGTCCGGGGTTGCTGCATCCGGTGCGGCTTGTTCTGTCATGTCATTCATTTCGTTCTGGCTTTCAGCGCCAGCAGCATGGCAGCTGCGGCAGCCTGCTCGCCGGCCCGGCGCGACCCCCCGATTCCGCGCTCTGCAGCCCCCAATTCGGGGATTTCACATTCGACATCAAAGGTCTGCTTGTGGGCAGCGCCCAGCGTGGCCGCCACGCGGTACACCGGCAGCTTCATCTTGCGGCCTTGCAGCCATTCCTGCAATTCGGTTTTGGGGTCCTTGGCTGCAGCGGGCATCTGCGGGTTGATCTCGACATTGCGAAACAGACGGTGCACGAGCGCTTCGGCGGCAAGGTAGCCGGCATCCAGGTGCACAGCACCAATCACGGCTTCAAGGCAATCTGCCAGTATGGAGGGGCGCTTGTGGCCACCCGAGCGGCTCTCGCCTTCGCCCAGGCGGATCACCGCCGGCAAGCCCAGCTCAAGCGCCAGCTGGTGCAGGGTGTCCTGCTTGACGAGGTTGGCACGCACCCGCGACAGGTCCCCCTCGGGCAGATTGCGCAAGCGCGCGAACAGAAGTGCTGCGACGGACAGGTTCAGCACGGAATCGCCCAGAAACTCCAGGCGCTCGTTGTGGTCGGCCGAGAAGCTGCGGTGGGTCAGCGCTCGCAGCAGCAACTGCGGGTCGGAGAAAGAATGCTGCAAGCGTTCTTGCAGTGCTGACAGGCCGCCATCCACGCTATTTGGATTGCCCGTTGTACTTCAGCAGAAGGTAGGCCGGCCCGGAGATGTGGATTTCCTTGGTGTAGGCAAATGACACGGCGTTGCGGCCATTGTTCTGTGTGACTTCCAGATCCTTGCCGGAAATCGACTTGATGTCATCGACCTGGGCGGCCTTGTCAAAGATCACGCGCACTTCGGCGGGATTGCTGCCGGTCTTGGCCTTTTCGACGGCCTTGAGCACGGCCTGGTATTCCATGAAAGTGGGAAATGCCTGGGCCCCCAGAACACCCAGCCCGGCGAGGATCGCCACGATCAGGATCAGCCCGATGAACGACGCGCCTTGCTGTTGTGATTTGTGCTGAAACTTCATACGCCAACCTTTGCTAGATTTGTTGCTACTCGAACGAACCAATGCGTTTGAAATTGCCGAAGTTCATCCAGATGAAAAAGGCCTTGCCCACGATGTTGCGGTCGGGCACAAAACCCCAGTAACGTGAATCGAGCGAATTATCGCGGTTATCACCCATCATGAAATAGTGGCCCTCAGGCACCTTGCACACGACACCCTCGACACTGTAACGGCAATTGCTCTTGAAGGGAAAGTCTTCGGCGCCCGCGACAAAGGCTGGCCGGTCATCGTCGTTGAGCAGGCGGTAGCGCCGGCCATCGACGGTTTCCTCGTACTGCTTGAAATAGCGCATCACATCGTCGTCAAAGAATTCGGGCAGCGAGGCCTTGGGCACCAGCTTGCCGTTGACAGTGAGCTTCTTGTTCAGGTAGGCCACCTCGTCACCCGGTACACCCACTACCCGTTTGATGTAG
>CAZUJD010000224.1:0-5179 GCA_964620025.1 uncultured Ramlibacter sp.
TGGGACGACGCAGGTGACGCTGACCGTGCTGGTGCCAGCCGTTGCGCCGCACACGCCCGAAGACTGCACGACCGTGACACCGACCGAGATGTTGGCGCTGATGGATCCCGCCATGGCAGACCCCAGCGCCCCCGCCAGCAGGAACGCCGCGATCAGGCGTCGAAGGAAGACCAGGAGCATCTCCACGTCCTCCTGTCAGGGAGAACTGAATTAAAAGGCGATGGTAATGCTGCGCGCAGAAGCCGTGGCCGTGCCGTTGGTACCGGCCTGGCCAGCAGGGTAGGTCACCTTGATGGCGATGTCCTTGGTGTCGGCCGTGCCGGCGGTCGTGATGGCCGTGCCGGCAGCATTGACGACAGGCGCTGTGCCACCCGTGGTCGAGCCCGGCGTGGCGGTCAGTTCGTAGGTCAGGCCGCCAACCACGCCCAGCGAGGTCAGGGTACCGACGGTGCCGCCGTTCCACTGGTAGGTGGGCGTCACGCCGCGCGTGCACTTGATGCTCAGGGTCTGGTCGGCCGTCACCAGGTCGGTGGTGCGGAAGGCGTCGTAGCTGCCGGTGAAGGTCAGGCCGCCGGCGCCGGTGGTGAATTCGCACTTGGAGTTCAGCGTCACGCCGACCGACACGTTGGTCGAGATCTGGGCGAAGGCCGGGGCGCACAGCAGGGCGGCGGCAACCGAGATGGCGGCGGATTTGAATGCGTTCATGATGGGTTCCTTAATAAGAAATATCCTCAACAACAGCTAGGCATTTTGCCCTGTCGATGCCCGACTATAGGGAGACCGGTAACATTTAGCAATAAATAAACCCATGTAAATCAATGATTTACAGTGTAACAACTCGGTTTTGGCGGGAAAAAGTCACATTTTCAGTGCGAGTTGCCATTTTGGTGCATTGACGGGGCGGCCCGATTGCAACGGGCTAATGGCCAGCTAAGACCCGTCCAGGACCATAGCGGGACTGTCTGCTTCTGGAGAGACCCGTGCCCATGCTGTCTGAAAGAATTGCGCCCGCCTTGCTCGGGCTGTCCGGCGTATTGACCTTGTTGTCGTCGATGCGCCCGGGGGCGGCGGTGGCGTCCGGCGCCCTGGTACTGCATTGGCAGTTCATGATGGTGCTGCTGGGGCTGGGCCTGCTGGCCGCCGTGGCGGTGCCGGGCTTGCGGCTGGCCGTCATGGCCGGCGCAGCGTTGAGCCAGACAGCGTTGCTCGGGTTGTCGCTGGCCGAACCGGTCGTGGACCTGGTGCCGCTGGACATGGCGGGGCTGGTCCTGGTGATGGCGGCGGGCGTATTGTTCTGGCGTGCTGCCCAGCAGCAGGCGAGGTGGGAAGGCACCGGGAAAGGAATGTATGCGGGTATTGCTGGTCGAAGATGACGACATGATCGGGCGCAGCCTGTCCCAGGCGCTCGAGGCCAACGGGTGGTCGGTCGATTGGGTCAAGGACGGGCTGCTGGCGCAAAGCGCGTTGTCCGATGGCGACTATGCCTGCGTGCTGCTGGACCTGGGCCTGCCCAAGCGCGACGGCACCGAGGTGCTGGCCAAGGCGCGGGCCCAGGGCAACACCACGCCGGTGCTGGTGCTGACTGCGCGCGACGGCCTGGACGACCGCATTGCCGGGCTGGATCTGGGGGCGGATGACTACCTGCTCAAACCCTATGAGTTCCGTGAGTTGCTGGCTCGCATGCGCGCCGTGATCCGCCGGCGCGACGGCGCGGCGCATTCCCTGATCGGCGGGGGCGACCTGCAGCTGGACCTGACCACCCGCGAGGTGCTGGTGCGTGGCGAGCGCTCTGCGCTGTCCGCACGCGAATTCTCCCTGCTGCACGCGTTGCTGGAGCGCCCGGGTGCCATCCTCTCGCGCGAGCAGCTTGAGAACCGCATTTACGGCTGGGGCGAAGAGGTGATGAGCAACGCCGTGGACGTTCTGATCCACGGCATGCGCAAGAAGCTCGGGCCTGACGCGATCCGCAATGTGCGCGGCCTGGGCTGGCGCGCGGTGACCACCCTGGCCGCCACGGGCGCCGGCGAAGGAGCCACGCCATGAACGTCAATGTGTTTCCCGCCGGGCGGCTGTGTTCGCTGCGCGGCGTGCTGATGATGTGGCTGCTGCCGGCCTTTGTGCTGGTCGGGGCGGTGTCCTCCTGCGGGGCCTACTGGACGTACACCCACATGGTGGGCACTTTCATGGACGACCAGATGCAGCTGCTGGCCGATTCGCAGGTGACGCAGCGCGGCAAGCCTGACTGGCCCACCCTGACACATGAGCAGGTGCACGAGTGGGGCACCTATGTGGGTCAGGTGTTTGATGCGGACGGCCGCCTCATTGCCAGTTCGTGGCCGACGCTGACCCTGAACAAGCTGTCCGATCCGGGGTTTCACGATGCCACGGCGGGCGGGCAGAAATGGCGTGCCTATGTGGCTCGCGCAGCCGACGGGCGCCAGGTACAGGTGGTGCAAAGCGGCAAGTTCCGCACCCACCTGGCTGCAGGCCGGGCTCTGGGCGTGATAGCGCCGGTGGTGGTGCTGCTGATTGTCTCTTCGCTGATCCTGTGGGGCGTGGTGGCCATGATTTCGCGGGCCATTGGCGACATTGCGCGCCAGGCCGCTGCCCAGGACGAAAACAACATTGCCGAGCTGCCACTGGCCCACGTGCCGCGCGAGATCGCGCCGCTGATTGTTTCATTCAACAGCCTGCTGGCGCGGTTGCGCGACGCCTTCACTACGCAACGCCGCTTCGTGCAGGATGCCGCGCACGAATTGCGGACGCCGATTGCCGCCATCGGCCTGCAGCTGGAAACGCTGCGCAACGACGTGTGCTGCGGTGAAACGCAGGAGCGGTTCAGCCAGCTTGAGCAGGGCATCCAGCGTGCCCAGCGCCTGGTAGACCAGCTGCTTCGCCTGTCACGCCAGGAGGCGGTGGCGGGCGATGCCGCGCCGACCGATGTGGACGTGCTGGCCGTGCTGCGCGAAAGCGTCAACGCCCTGATCCTGCTGGCCGAGCAGCGCGGTATCGATCTGGGTCTGCTGCCCACCACGGTGGGCCACGTACCGCTGCGCTGCTCGGTGGCCGACCTGCGCAGCGTGCTGGACAACCTGATCGAGAACGCGCTGCGCTATACGCCTGAAGGCGGGGTGGTCGATGTGAGCCTGACCCATGAGGGCGGCAAGCTGGCCATTGAAGTCATCGACAGCGGCCCTGGCATTCCCCAGGAACTGCTGGACCGCGTGTTTGACCGCTTCTTCCGCGTGCCTGGCACGGGGGCGCGCGGCAGCGGCCTGGGCCTGGCCATTGCGCGCGGGGCGGCGCAGCGCTGCGGCATGAACATTTCGCTGCGCAACCGCGAAGGCACCAGCGGCCTCATCGCGCGTGTAGAAACTTCCTGAAACACGGCCCCTAACTCGGGCCTAAGTTTCCCCTCAGTGACGGCTAATTTGCGGGACCTACAGTTCATTCACCGGAACACAAACACATACCGGTGTCTCCTGAAACGAAACTGAAGTCTCTTCTCCAACACTGAAAGGTCCCTGATCATGAACAAGTCCACCGCCCTCATCGCCATCGCCGCTTTCGCCGCCCTGGCTTCCACCGCTGCCCGCGCCGAAAGCCCGGCCGCTGAATCGCAATACGCCGCGTCCATCGACGGCAGCCGCACCCGCGCTGAAGTCATGGCAGAAGCCGCCACGGTGGCCAAGACCCGCAGCACCGAGCCGGCTGGTTCGCGCGTGGCGGCCCCGCTGAAGTCCACGGTTGACACCGCGACCGTGCGCGCCCAAGCCGCTCAGGCCGTGCGCCTGGGCCAGATCCCCAGCGGCGAACTGAGCCTGTAATCTCCGGCGCGGCCTGACGGCCGCACGCGGACACGCGATAATCCGGCCTTGAAAGCCGTCCAAACGCCCCTAGTTCAGGGGCGTTTGGCTTTTTCCGTTATCGCTATACAGACGTCCGCATCACACCATGAGCAAGCAAACCCTGTCCTTCCAGGCCGAAGTGGCCCAGCTGCTGCACCTCGTCACCCATTCGCTGTATTCCAACAAGGAAATCTTCCTGCGCGAGCTGATCTCCAACGCGTCGGATGCCTGCGACAAGCTGCGCTTTGAGGCGCTGAACAACACGGCCCTGTATGAAGAAGCACCCAACCTGGAAGTGCGGGTGAGCTACGACAAGGACGCCAGAACCCTGACCATCGCCGACAACGGCATCGGCCTGAGCGAGCAGGAGGCGATCGACAACCTGGGCACCATTGCCAAGAGCGGCACACGCGAATTCATGAGCAAGCTGTCGGGTGACCAGAAGTCCGATGCCCAGCTGATCGGCCAGTTTGGCGTGGGCTTTTATTCGGGCTTCATCGTGGCCGACAGGATCACGGTGGAGTCGCGCCGTGCTGGCGCACCGGCCGCGCAAGGCGTGCGCTGGACCAGTGGCGGCTCCGGCGACTTCGAAGTCGAGGCCATTGAGCGGCCGCAGCGCGGCACCAGTGTCACGCTGCACCTGCGCGACGACGCCCAGGAGTACCTCAACACCTGGAAGCTCAAGGACATCATCGGCAAATACTCCGACCACATTGCGCTGCCCATCCTGATGCGCAAGGAAGAGTGGAAGGAAGGCGAAGAGGGCAAGGGCGGCGAGATGGTGCTGACCGACGAGTGGGAAACCGTCAACCAGGCCAGCGCCCTGTGGACCCGACCCAAGAAAGACATTACCGACGAACAGTACGCCGAGTTCTACAAGGCCATCAGCCACGACTTTGAAGCGCCGCTGGCCTGGTCCCACAACCGCGTGGAAGGCAGCTCCGAATACACGCAGCTGCTGTTCATCCCGGCCAAGGCGCCTTTCGATTTGTGGAACCGTGACAAGAAAGCCGGCGTCAAGCTGTATGTCAAGCGCGTGTTCATCATGGACGACGCCGAGGCACTCATGCCCACCTACCTGCGGTTTGTGAAGGGCGTGATCGATTCCGCCGACCTGCCGCTGAACGTCAGCCGCGAGCTGCTGCAGGAAAGCCGCGACGTCAAGGCCATCCGCGACGGCAGCACCAAGCGCGTGCTGTCCATGCTGGAAGACCTGGCCCGTCAGGAAAAGGACGGCGAGACCGATGAAGCCAAGGCCAAGTACGGCAAGTTTTATTTTGGCTAAGGCTTCTGAAGCGGCGTATTTCATTTCTTCATTAATCGCCCGCGCG